>CAMHFM010000050.1 GCA_946184595.1 uncultured Azospirillum sp. | reverse complement strand
ATACAACTTCAAATACGCCCGCAATGGTACTCTAAGAGCAGAAATATCATCCTCTAAAGTTCGACTGTAAGGCAACACACGCAAATAAGCTTCCAAATCTTTTTTGATTTGTTCATCTTGCTCCCTACACTTTTCCAAATATGACTGATACTTTTGCTCTTCTTTAGCAATCTTCTTGCAGAGCTCCTCAGGATATGCCTCTTTTTTAACTTCAAAGAGCAAAACACCGTCAAGTTCAGCGGAAATAATAAAATCATTATACTTTTTCAGTACTAATTTTCTTTTTTGCCAGAAGAACTTAAATTTTGGCGGCATTTTTCCTGCATATTGCTGACAACTGATAAAAATCGGCGCTTCAGCCTCACCATTCGGATAGAGATTCCATCCGTCACCTTGTTTTTTAATACGCCGTATTAAATACTCGGTGGTTTTCATAAAAATACTAGAAAAATCCATAAGCACATAATTAAATTAATAATAAATTTTGTACGGGAGATCATATTAAAAAAGGATTTTTTTTGCAAGACTTTTTATCTGACTGAATTTCCCTTGTATTTTACCATTTCACCCCTTGACAATTCTGTCTTACGGCTCTAAACTCGCTCCAGTTTTGAAAAATAATAGATTCTACTGAGTTTAAATGACACGCGTATTTTACATATCACCAATATTCATTATTATCCCTTAGGGGATGCGCGCTTTTTTATACATAAAATTTTCTAACTCATTCAATTCAATTAAAATATTCAACTTTAAGGTAAAGATAATGAAACATTATGCTGAAGTAAAAGCAAAAGCTGATTTTGTGGAAATCGAAAAAAACGTTCTCAAATTCTGGGAAGAAGATAAAACATTTGAAAAATCCGTTCACAACCGCGACGGTGCCGCTGAATTTGTTTTCTATGACGGTCCTCCGTTTGCTAACGGCACACCGCACTACGGACACATTATGGTCTCTTATGTCAAAGACGTGGTTGCTCGTTTCCAAACCATGAACGGTAAAAAAGTTGAACGCCGTTTAGGTTGGGACTGTCATGGTCTGCCGGCTGAAATGTCTGCCGAAAAACAATTAGGTGTTTCCGGACGTAAACAAATTGAAGAATACGGCGTTGAAAAATTCAACAACTTCTGCCGTTCCGATGTTTTGAAATATTCTGGTATTTGGGTTGAAATGTTCAAACGCATCGGGCGTTGGGTTGACTTTTCTCATGATTATAAAACCATGCAACTTCCTTTTATGGAAAGTGTTATCAATAACTTCAAACAGTTATATGACAAAGGCTTGGTTTATGAAGATTTCCGCGTTTTGCCTTACTCTTGGGCAGCAGAAACCCCGCTTTCTAACTTTGAGGTTAACCAAGGCTATCAGGATAAAACCGATAATGCCATTACCGTCATGTTCAAACTTGAAAACGGGATGAAGATTTTGGTTTGGACAACTACCCCATGGACCTTACCGTCAAACTTAATGCTTGCTGTCGGTGAAGATATTGACTATGCCGTTATGGAAGAAGACGGGCAGAAGTATATTTTAGCACAAGCCCTGCTCGGTCGTTATAAAAAACAGCTCGAACATGCAACTCAAGTCGGCACCATGAAAGGTAAAGACTTGCTTGGTATGAGCTATGAACCGATGTTCCCATATTTTAAGCATCTGAAAGAGCAAGGAGCTTTCCGTGTATTAAGTGGCGAATTCGTTTCAACCGAAGACGGTACTGGTGTTGTTCATATTGCTCCTGGCTTTGGTCAAGACGACTTTGATGCTTGCCGCGCTTATGATGAAAACTTCCCTGTTATCTGCCCTGTTGATGAAGCCGGTAAATTTACATCGGAAGTTCCTGATTACCAAGGCAAACAAGTTTTCGAAACCAACGAACCGATTATGCAATGGCTCAAAGAAAACGGTTTGCTCGTCAAAAAAGAACAATATACCCACTCTTATCCGTTCTGCTGGCGTACCGATACCCCGCTGATTTACAAAGCCATGTCTTCTTGGTTTGTTAAAGTAACTGACTTCCGTGATAATATGGTTAAAAACAACCAGGAAATTAACTGGGTTCCGGATCATATTAAAGACGGTCGTTTCGGTAAATGGCTTGAAGGCGCACGCGATTGGTCAATCTCTCGTAACCGTTTTTGGGGAACACCTATTCCGGTTTGGAAATCTGATAATCCGCAGTTCCCGAGAATTGATGTTTTCGGATCTTTGGCAGAAATCAAAGAAAAAACCGGCATTGAGGTTAAAGACTTGCATAAGCCTTACATTGATGAAGTTGTTTATCCGAACCCTGATGATCCGTCCGGTAAGACTATGATGCGCCGCGTCAGCGACGTCTTTGATTGCTGGTTTGAATCCGGTTCTATGCCGTATGCACAAGTTCATTACCCGTTCGAAAATAAAGAATGGTTTGAAAGCCACTTCCCTGCTGACTTTATTGTTGAAGCCATGGATCAAACGCGTGGTTGGTTCTATACCTTAACTGTTCTCTCAACGGCATTACACAATCGTCCGGCATTTAAGAACTGTATCTGTACCGGTTTATTAATGGCTGAAGGCGGTCAAAAACTCTCGAAACGTTTGAAGAACTATCCTGATCCGAACGAAGTTTTAGAGACCATCGGCTCTGATGCTTTACGCTGGTTCCTCGTTTCTTCTCCGGTTTTGAAAGGTGGTAACTTAGCCGTTGATAAAGAAGGTAAAGAAATCGCAAAAGCTTCACGTGTTGCTTTAATTCCATTATGGAATGCATTCTATTTCTTCACTTTATATGCAAACGCTGAAGAATATAAAGCAAAAGAAATTTATACATCAAGTGAAGCAATTGATAATTATATTTTATCAAAATTGAAGCACTTACGCGATACGGTTAAACAAGGATTGGAAACTTATGATGTTGCTCTGGCAACTAGTGAAGTTGCAACCTTTATGGAAGTTTTGAATAACTGGTACATCCGTCGCACCCGTGATCGTTTCTGGGAGGGTGATTGCCAAGCATTCAACACACTCTATACTATTTTGGTAAATGTCTGCAAGATTATCGCCCCATTGATGCCGTTCTTGAGCGAACACGTATTCAAAACATTGACCGGTGAAGAAAGTGTTCATTTATGTGATTACCCTGCTCTTGAGCAAATCAAATATGATGAAAACTTAGTCAGCACCATGGACTTTGTTCAAGAATTGTGTTCTGCCGGTAAATTTATTCGTGAAGAAAAGAACTTGCGCAACCGCTTACCTTTAAACAGCTTGACGGTTGTCGGTGCTGAATTGGATAATTCTTATCAAGAAATTGTCAAAGATGAATTGAATGTCAAAACCATAAAATTTGATAACAATCTTGAAAATTATGCCACCAAGAAAATTTATCTTTACACTCCGTTATTAGGTAAAGCTTTGGGTAAAGATATGGGCGCAGTTATGGGCGCTTACAAACAAAATCAGTGGTCTTTGAATGCTGACGGAACGTTGAGCATTGCCGGCAAAACATTGACCAAGGATTTATTTGAAGTCCGTTTAGAAATGAAAGACGGTGTTGCCGGCTTAGCCTTTGCGGACAACAAAGCCGTCGTGACTTTAGATACGAATGTCACGGACGAGCTCCGTCGTGAGGGTATGGCACGTGACTTTATCCGCTTAGTTCAAACCTTGCGTAAAGATAAAGACTTCAATATTTCTGATCGCATTGAATTGAGCTACCAAACAACCGATAAAGAATTGGCTTTGGCTTTGGAAGAAAACAAAGCTTACGTCGCAGAACAAGTTTTGGCGGTTAAATTCAATAATAACTGCACAGACGGCACCCAAGCCGATATTGAAGGCGCAGCCATTTGCTTTGACGCCAAAGTGGCTTAAAGAGTCTCTTCTTTTCTAAAAATAAAGGCATATCACCAAGATATGCCTTTATGTCTATAATCATGTCTTAAAATTGACAAAAAATCATTTGTCTGATATATTATAATAAAGTTATTCATAAAGGAAACAGAATGCCAATACCTGAAGTATTTCAACAAGAACAAGACTTTTTATCCGGTCTGAAGAAATTATGGTATAAAGTTAAGGACTCTAAATTATTCAAAAAATTCAGAGCATCTAAACGCCTGAATCCTTATCATCGCGGCCTTATTGAAATCAATGCCGAAACTCTGGCCGAAGCAAAAAAAATTGCTCGCCGCAATGCTATTTTAAACCATAAAAAGAATGTCGAAAACGAGCGCAAAGGAATAAAAGCTAAAAAAGAAAAAGTTGATCCGCAATTTTTATTCAAAGGCACACGCTATTATGCTGAACGCGATTGTCCTGTTGATCAAGAATATCAGGAAGACGGACTTGTCTTAAGAGGACGTGGTGATGTTTCTGACAGAATTCCGCGCAATAAAGACGGCAAACTTGATTTATACGCTGAAGATCCCATCGTTATTTCCATTATTCCGATTGAAGGACCTGCTCTGGTCGGACATGTCTGTATGCAGTATCAAGACGAAGTTGTTAATCGCCTGCTCCCATCAATTCATACTGATCCTCTTTACTCAAAATATCGGGAATATTCGGAATACTACTTTGTTTACCCTAGCCAGGTAGGTATTGATCCTAAAGAACTAAAACGGGAAATGCATAAGCATAATATCAAATACGGAGATAAAAGATACGATTTACTCACCAACAACTGCGCTAAAAATGTCGGACAAATTCTTAAAAAGGTTGGGGTTAAAGATCTTGACTTTTATGGACCTGACAGACTCGGATTTGTTTTTACTTCTCCGGGCAACAACCCTTGGGGCAAGGGAATTAAAGGTTGGTGTTTTAAACATGGTGTTCATGTTCATCCTGAAGAGATGGAAAAATATCACGAAAAATACAACTTTACCGATATCAAAGAACGCCGTGCCGAAATGAAACAAGTTCGTCAACGTTACAGAGATTATATTGCTGATAGAGATTAATCTTTTTACTCTGCACAAACGATATATTTTCATAATGACAAATAAAATAATCCGGCTATGATAAAACAAATTTTAGAAAGGATATATGATGAAAACCGGAATTATCGTCGCATTACAAAAAGAATTTGAGCTTGTTGCTCAAAACTTGACTGATAAAAAAGAACAAGATTTGCGCCACATTCATTTTATTGAAGGGCAGTTAGACGGACAAGATGTTGTTGTGATGAAATCCGGTATGGGGAAAGTCAATGCTGCCGCCGCAACGGTTGAGATGATTAACAACTTTCACCCGACACGGATTATCAATACCGGTATTGCCGGCGCCTTGGATAAATCTCTCAGTGTCATGGATGTTGTCATTGCCCAGCAAACAACATACCACGATGCTTGGTACGGCGAAGGCAATGTTTATGGACAAGTGCAAGATCTTCCTGCCCGTTATACCGGCGATAAGACCTTATTACGTGCCGCACCAACACTCAAAACAGATTTAAAAATCCATTTAGGATTAACTGTCAGCGGCGATTTGTTTGTGACAAAGTTAGAAGAATTACAACACATCAAACACTTATTTCCGGAAGCTTTGGCGGTTGATATGGAATCAAACGCCATCGCACAAATCTGCTATTTGTATAATACGCCGTTTTTATCGGTTCGCCTCATCAGTGATACGCCAGGTATTACTAACCACGCTGAACAGTACAAAAACTTCTGGTCTCTCGCCCCCGAAAAATCATTCAATATCTTAGAACAACTCGTTCAAGTCAAAGAAGATGAAAGATTGTGGGATTAGAAACATTTTACCTCCTGAGATAATACAGTAGACAAAATATCTATACTGTGATAATATTGTATTAAAGACGAATAAGGATAAAAAAAAGATGACTGAGGAAGAATATAACATACTGCTCAGCAATGCACAAAAAATGTTTCCGGGGCAAACCCCGGAAGAGCTTCCTTTTAGTGAAAATTCCAAAGCTTTAGCCTATGGAGAAACTATTGTCAGAATTCCTAAAAAAGACTCTGTATCACAAGGATACAAACGCGAAGAAACTTTAACCCATCATATCAAACAACATGCTCCTGATTTAAATATTCCGGTTGTTAATATCA
>CAMHFM010000049.1 GCA_946184595.1 uncultured Azospirillum sp. | reverse complement strand
TTTAAAAGATCGTTCTTCATGTCTAAAACAGTTAATCCTTCTAAGAATAATTCTTTATAGATAACACGATCTTTGAAACCTTCGCAAACACGGAAGCCATAAAGCTTTGCCAGTTGTTGCAAATAGTCAAAAACAATTAATTTATTGTTTGAGCGGGTGTTGCTGATTTTATTGCCGACAACAATCCAGTTGAGGTAGTTTTTCCCTTGAGCTGCTAAATATTTTTTTACATCCCATATATAATTAGCGTAACATCCCGGTTTTCCGGCTTTTCCTGTCGTAAAATCTATTTCAGAGATTGAATTTAAGTCGATCAAGCTATCGCCTATTGGTGTAATCAGTGTGTCAGCAAATTTGTGCCCCAGTTCAAATAGATAATTTTTGTTTCCCGGAGTGTCAATAATAATGGCGTCATATAAAGGTTGTAAGGATTTTATTTGCATTTCGACGCAAGCGGCGTGTTCTGCGATATGATTGTAATCTTCCGTCGGAGCAATCTTAAAATGCTGAGGGGAGGGGAGTTTAATTCCGTTTTTGAAACAAAACAGCTCTCTATTGGTGAGATATTGAGATAAAGTTCCTTGTCTGCCATCTAAGTCAATGGTAGCAACTTTAAATCCTTCTTGTAATAATTTTACTGCCAAATGCAGGGAAATTGTTGATTTTCCGGTTCCGCCTTTTTCGTTACTGACGACGATGGTATGCGCAACTTTGTTATCCATTCTTAATACCTATTAGCAGAAGCGTAGTAAGCTGTTGGGTTTGAAGCGACAACAATGCATGATTGGTTTTTGCTCTTAAGTTTACGGCATGCTGTGTCGGCATCATTTTTAGCAAAACCGACAATTTTTGAACGATAAACAACGGCTGCGCCAGTTGTTACAGGCTCAACACTGATATTTTTGCCTTTAAAGAATTGTTGAGTATTTCTTTTGACTTTCAAAGCGTAATTGCGTGCTTTGGCGTAGTTAGAGAAAGCACCAATCTGGATTCCCCAAACTTTTTCTGAAGTTTCGTTAGAAGCAACTTCGATTTCCTCAACGACAGGTTGGGCAACTGGTTTCTTATCCGATAAGTTTGCATACATGAGAGCAGTACTGTCTTTTTCGTTTTGAACTAATTTTGTTAATCCACGATTCATCATGCTCATTACTTTTTGATCGCGTTCTTTGTATGTTTTGTGTCCCATAGTAACAGCAATGACACGGCTTCCTTGACGTTGTGCTGATGTGACAATGTTAAATCCGGCGGCTCGGGTATAACCTGTTTTCATGCCGTCAGCACCTTTGAATTGTTGTAAAACGTGGTTGTGTGTATATAATGTGCGACCTTTATATTTATAGGTTTTTTGAGAAAATAAAGAGTAATAATGAGGAAAATCACGATACATGGCGTTTCCTAAAGTAGCCATATCGCGAGCTGTTGTTTTTTGGTTGGGATTTGGTAATCCTGAAGCATTTTTGAAAATAGTATTTTTCATTCCTAATTTTTTAGCTTTAGCCGTCATTTTTTGAGCAAATTGTGATTCCGTTTTACCTAAAGCTTCAGCCAGAACAACAGCGCAGTCATTAGCTGATTTAACAATCAGAGCGTTGACAGCTTCTTTAACTTGGATTGTTTGTCCTGCTTTTAATCCTAATTTGGAAGGCTCCATATTAGCAGCATGACGAGAAACGCTCAGTCTGTCAGACATTTTTAAATGTCCTTTATCCAGGGCTTCAAATGTCAAATAAAGGGTCATTAATTTAGTAAGAGATGCCGGATAACGGCGTTCATCAGCATTATATTGAGAAAGAATTTTACCTGTTTCGGCATCAATCATAATAGATGATGTTGAGGCGTAACAAGACTTCCCTAAAAGCATACTGCTTAGAAAAGCTACTACTAAAAAACTAAACTTATATTTATTCGTTTTCTTGAAAAAATACTGCATTTCTCTACTTTCTTATAACATGTTATTTATATTATTGTAGATTCAAAATGTAAACGAAAGATTAATTTTATACAGATATTTTCAGACAATTTTGGCTGATATAAAGCGAATAAAAAAACTCCCCGAAGGGAGTTTGAAATGGGGCGGACGATCGGGCTCGAACCGACGACAACCGGTACCACAAACCGGGGCTCTACCAACTGAGCTACGTCCGCCAACAAGAAAAGGTTTTATAGATAATCAGAACAAAAGTCAAGTGAAAAAATATTCTTTAATCAAACAAATCTTTTTTATGTTTTTTATCTTTTATGGCGTCTTCTATACGCTTTCTTGATAAATCAACATATTCCGGATTAAGGTCAATTCCGACAAATTGGCGATTTAATTTTATGGCGGCAACGCCGGTGGTTCCGCTGCCCATAAATGGATCAAGAATCATATCTCCTTCATGGGTGGAAGCGGTGATGATGCGTTCTAATAAGGCTAATGGTTTTTGAGTAGGGTGTTTACCAAAAGTTTTTTCTGCCGGTGGTGTGGTGAAAATTGACCAGACAGTACGCATTTGCAGTCCCGGTTTTTTAATCATATCTTTTGAAAAATCACCATTTTTCATCGCATCATAATTAAAATAATGCTTGGCTTTTTTTGATTTGCGCGCCCAGAGTAAGTTTTCGTGGCTGGCGGTAAAATATTTGCATGATAAATTCGGACTGGCATTTGGCTTAAACCATGCGATGTCATTCAAAATATGATAATCAAGCAAGAGCATGGCATAACCGCAAGACAAAATACTGTGATAGGTTCCGGAAACCCAAATGGTTCCATTTGGTTTTAAAAGTCTTTTGCATAAGGTCAGCCATTGTTTGTGAAACTCAAAATCACGTTCAATACCATTAGATTTATCCCATTTTCCTTTATTTATTTTGATGAGTTTACCATTAAAACAACTGGTTCCGGTTGATAACATATACGGCGGATCGGCAAAAATCATATCAAACGACTCTTCGGGTAAGTCGGAGAGAACTTTGAAACAATCATCGTTATATAAAGTATAGGGTTTGCTCATTGTTTTTCTCTAAAAAGCGGAAGATCCCTTGACGATTGCTTTGCAATCGAGGGATGACATTTATGATAAGTTGCTTTGTGTTGATATGCAAGGATGGAATGAAGTTATTCAGGCAAAAAGTTAGGTGTTGCCGTAGGCAACTCGTTTTGTGGATACCGGATATGTCACAGCCGGTAGGGTGTGACTTCCGGTATGACTAAGACCACATAAAAAAAACCGCTCACCGAAGTGAGCGGGGTTAATTAGTTAGATACTAGACGGATTGGCTATGCAATCAGGTATCAATAATCCATTGTGGATTAAGACCGGTGCGGTGCCGTGTTTTCCGTCGATTGTTGATGCGCCGATGCCTAGGTCGAACGGACGGGCGGGGCGCGGTTAGAGTTAGTAATTAAGTTTTGGTTTATCTAACTCTGAGTCTGGTCTCTTATTCTTCGCATACTTTTTTTGCTTTTTTTGGGGCCTGCTTGTTATTTCAGTTCTTCGGATGAAGTGCGGTACAGGACCCAGCCGGCGCGGATCTAATTTTTATTCGATGTCGATTTAGCAGTCACGAGAATAGGATGACCTTTGTTTTTTGCTCTCATACCTTAGTGAGTTTAAATGGTTTAACATTAATTTTTTTTGCTTCCGCTTTCCTGGTCTGTAGGATATCTGTGCGGGAGTTTTTTTTTGCCTTTTTTTACTTCTAAAGAAGGAGAGGCGGAGGTTTGTTTTTATTCATAATTTATTCATAATTCGTTTGTAGAAATATATATACTCTATTTTAGATGTATCGTCAAGACAAAAAATGCAATATTTTGACAAAATATTGCATTTTTTTCTAATTTTAAAGAATTATACGATAATTTAGGCTTGATCCCCACCGTCATCTTCGTATTCATCATCCGACTCGTCGAAATCCTCATCTTCAAATTCGTCTTCATTCGGATCATATTCAATGCCCAATTTAGATAAGATATCCTCATTGACATCTTCGCGCTGAGCTACAATCCAGTCAGGAATAAACGGAGATGGCGGAATTTTTGATTTAGCGTTCATCTCTTTATCCAAATAATAACGAGGAGCGTCAGCCATAATCGGTCTGTCGATGAAACCTTGCATTAAAACGACTTGTTTTAACATTGGTAAACTCAATAATTGAGTTGTACTGATAACGGAAGTTCCTTGTAATTGGTAACTAACGTTCTTAGCAAATGGGTTCTGACCTTTAGAAAGGGTGAAACCTTCACTCTTAGAATAAGATGTGGTTTGAACGGTCTTATTACCAATCATTTTTGAGAAACGTTGAGCCGTTTGTTCGTTGTTTTGTGATAAAATAACTTTGCAAGCCGTTGTAGAAATAACTGTTTCCAAGTCATCCTTACCATATTTACCGGAAATTTGTCCTAAGTCTTGTCCGATTAATAAATAAGATACTTTCTGTCCACGTCCAACGGCCGGTCCTTCAATAACGGCGCGAAGTTTCGGCATAGTCGGGAACTCGTCGAGCACAAACAGAGCAGGGAACGGCCCCATTTTTCCGTCTGATTTACTTTGGAAGTTTGGCGGATTGGTAATCAGGTATGATGACATTAAGTCAATAAATGTTGCACTAATAATATTTAAGGCTTTAGCATCAACTTGGTTAACAGACAGATAAACAGCAATCGGTTTCCATTGACCTGTAATCGGGTCTTTCATACCGCGCAAATCTTTAAAGTGTAAGTCTGAGAAACTGGTACGAGCGACAACGGCGGAGTTTTTGAAAATACCGATACCACCTAAACCGGTTGATAACACAGAACCGCGCTCTTTATCCGGCATTGCACTTAATTGGCTCAATTCAGTAATACAACGTTGAGAATAACCATATTGACGAGCTTCTTCAATTGCCGCATCCAGCAAATCACGCATCGGATCAGCCATTGCAGCCATTTGGTCGCCTTCTTCTAAACGTCGTTTAATATCTTCAGCTTGTTTGATTTGGGATTCAACCATCCATTCCAAAATCATAGCTAAACAAGATTCGTGACCAATCCATTTGTCCGGCAGCAGATTCCATGTCCCGATTGGGACGTAATTGTCGATTGTTAAACTGTTTGTTCTTAAGTTTTGAATTGCTTTAGCTGCACGCGGATCGTGCATTTTAATATAATAACTCTCCAAAACCTTTTTATCTTCCTCGTCAATTTTGCCTTCATAAACACGACCGATAAAATAATCATTGGCGCGAGCATTTTCACACTTAAATACGATAAAGTGAATCAAGCCGTTTAAGGCACCGCGACCAGCTTTTGACCAGTGAGGATCCGCACCGCCTTTAGGATCTTCTACGAGGGTATTACACATTGAATCAATGTACATGTCTCGGTCCGGACCCGGCTCAGGCAAAGCATTAGGAGATAACGGATTCCAACTCGGGTAATAAATACCTTCTTTAGGATTGTCTTCTGCACCCCAGTTGATAACGAATACCGGTCCATCTTTGGCACGTGCACCGGTTGTCGTGAAACATAGTTCAGGCTTCGGGTCGTTTACAATGAGGCTCATTCCTTGAGAATTGAAAATTGTCGGAATAACGATTCCGGCAGTTTTACCAGTTCCCGGAGGTGCGCAACACAGAGTTGATAAGGTTTCTTTCATTTTTAACATTCTGCCGCGATAACGTCCGACAACCATGCAGAAACCATCAAAAAGTCCCATTCTTTTAATGTCTTTATAATCGGCTAAACGAGCAGAACCGTGAATGTTGGATTGAAAGTGATAAGGATTAGATACGATTCCGATGATAATGCCTAAAGGTGCAGATATAATCGGTAAAATAGGAATCCATAAACTTAAAGAAAATTCGCCATGATAAGAGTTGATTTGTCTTAGCCAATTCCAATAACGAGAAACCAGATAGCTCGGATTATCCATGACTATTTGCATAAATTTAGCGACATCATTTAAGGTGTCTTTAGAAATACCGCTTCCCAATAAATATCCTAAAGGAATTGCAATGAAACCTAAAATAACGGTTAGAATTAACGAAATGACAATTGACATTAACAGCCAACTGCTTGCTTTGTTATAT
>CAMHFM010000048.1 GCA_946184595.1 uncultured Azospirillum sp. | reverse complement strand
AATAATTTGCTTTTTCTTTTGTTTTAGATTAACACAGAAAATGTAAAAAAACAATTTATTGAGTTCAGGATAATGAAAAAAGTTATTTGGGTTTTATTAGATAATCGCATGGGAAGTGTCGGGCAAGCCAAAGGGGTTATGCAAGAAATTAATACGCCTTCGTTTGAAATTGTCTCTAAAGAATTAAAATACTCTCGCTGGGCTGCTCTACCGAATTTTATTCGCGGGGCTTCTCTTTTGGGAATCACTAATCCTGAAATTCTCAACGGGAATATTCCTGATCTTGTTCTTTCAACCAGCCGCCGCACAGTTCCTGTCGCTTTATTTTTAAAGAGAAAACATCCCGAAATCATTTTAACTCAATTGATGTTTCCCGGAAAATTCGGGATTAAAAAATTTGCAAAAATATTTTTACCGCAACATGATGCTAATAAAAAAATTTTACCTAACTTCCATTTTACTGTCGGTTCGCCGCATCGTGTTACTCAAGCAACATTAAATGAAGCAAAAGATTTATGGCAGAGTAATTTTTCCTCTCTTCCTAGACCTTGGACCGCTGTTATTATAGGTGGTTCCATTAAAGGAAAACCTTTTACTTTAGATAATGCAAAGGCCATGGCTCAAGAAATTAAAGATTTAAAGTCTCGTATTGGTGGTAGCTTACTTATAACAGATTCTCGTCGAACAGGAAGTGATGCTGAAAAAGTTATGCTTGAGATTTTTAAGGACATTCCGTCTCATTCTTTTTTATGGGGAAGTAAAGATAAAAACCCTTTAATGGGGTATTACGCTTGCGCAGATAATCTTGTTGTCAGCGGAGATTCTGTTTCAATGTGCTGTGAAGCTTGCGGAACAGGAAAACCCGTTTTTATTTTTGAAGGTCATGATTGGTTAACGCCTAAACACCTTCGTTTTACAAAATCATTGTTCGATGGCGGCTACGCAACCTTACTTAAAGAAAATTGTGAAACCTTTACCGGAGGCAAAATTCTTTACCCTTCCTCCGAAATCGCTTCAGAAATTATGTCTTTATTAGCTTAGAGTTTAATTCTAAAAGGCGTTTTCTATATGTTTTATTTGACATGGAAATGCTATTAAAATTGCGTCAAATCTAATGTTATATTCGGAAAATTGCGGGTTTTTCTGCAGAAATGCCGTTGCGCCGTTACGAATACGTTGTTGTTGCTTTTCTCTAATTGCATATGCCGCTGTTTCTATATCCGTACGCTTTTTAACCTCAACAAAAACAAGGGTTTTACCCCGAGCAGCAATAAAATCAATTTCTCCGCTATGTGTACCTTTTCCTGTTATAAAATTTTTGGCAACAACACGATATCCTAACAGTCGCATATAGTTACGCGCCATAAATTCTCCGAGATGTCCTGCCAAATTATTTTTCATCTTTTATTTTCAGTGCTAAATCATAAACATCATTTTTATTCAAACCGTACTCTGAAACGACTTCTTTTACTGCTGACTTCAAAGGCATAAGTGCCATTTTTGCAATCAATACTTGCCGAATATCTATGGCTGTTTCGGTTTTATCTTCCTGTGGCGGAGAAATCATTATGACAATTTCTCCTTTAGGTTGCTTTTGCATATAATGGTTTATAACTTCTTCTGCTGTTCCGCGAATGCATTCCTCATACATTTTGGTTAATTCTCGAGCAACAGCAATCTCCCGATGACCATATAAATCTCTTATAACCTCTAAACTTTTCAATAATCTCGGAGCTGTTTCATAAACAACAATCGTGCTTTTGATTTCCTTTAATTCGTTGAAGAAATCTTGACGTGCTTTATCTTTATTAGGGACAAAACCGGCAAACATAAAACGATTTGTTGGTAGCCCGGAAAGTTGCAAAGCTGCAACAACAGCGCAACAACCTGGAATGGTGGTTACATAAATATTATTTTCTCGACACTTTCGCACTATTTTGTACCCTGGATCGGATATTAACGGAGACCCTGCATCGCTGATAAGTGCAACGCTTTTTCCCTCTTCTAATAAATTCAGCAATAAGGGAGATTGTTCTTCTTCATTATAGTTTTGATAAGTGATAAATTCTCTGGCACAACTAATTCCAAGTAATCCGAATAATTTTTTGGTTACTCGAGAATCTTCACAGGCAATTACGTCTGCCTCTTTCAAAATTAGCACAGCGCGTTCAGATATATCTCCTATGTTTCCAATCGGTGAGGCAACAATATATAATCCACTTTTCATTATCTTACTTTACTTTTTCGGTTTTTTAATATAGTTTCTTTGCTATATGATTTTATATTTTAGGATAAAAAGCAAGTGTTAAAAAAAATATCTTCTCTTTTAGCTGTTTTAACTTTATGCGCCTGTGCTTCTAATGGTATTTTTAGTCGTTCGGGACAAAATGAGTTATATACGGAAACCAATGATATTAACATTGTTCGGCGCAGAGATTTTCATGTCGGTGTTCTTCTTCCTTTAAGTGGTGAATTTGCAAAACAAGGAAATGGCCTCAAAAATGCAACCATGATGGCTCTTGAAGACATTAATGACGATGGTTTAATTTTGCAATACTACGATACAAAAGGAACCCCTGAAGGAGCTTCTGTTGCTATTGAAAATGCTCTGAATCAAGGCGTTGAAATGATTATTGGTCCGATGCTCAGTTCTTCTGTTCAAGCCATTACGCCTGCGGCTAAAAATAAAGATATTCCTGTTATAGCCTTTAATTCCGCTTCTGAAGTGTTGCAGGATGGTATTTATACCATGGGATTATTGCTTGACGAACAAGTTGATCGCATTATTTCTTATGCCGTGCAGCAAGGAAGATCCCGTTTTGCTTTGCTTTTACCTGATAACAATACAGGTATCACCGTTGCAAAAGCTGCCGTTAAATCTGCAGCTAAAAATAATGTTTCTATAACTGCAATTGGTTTTTATACACCAGGAACAACTGATTTTACTGATTTACTTAAACGGATGACACATTATGATGCCAGACAAAACAATTTAAAAAAAGTAAAAGCTCAGTATTCAACCGCAGCCGCTAATGGAGATCCGCAAGCTATAAGAATGATGAATCAACTAAACAAATATGATAGCTACGGAGATATTGGATTTGATGCTGTTCTCATCCCTGATTACGGTGCAACGTTAAAATCTGCTGTTGCGATGTTCGGATATTATGATGTTTTTTCTCCCGAAGTTAAATTTATAGGAACTTCTATTTGGGATAACACCAATCTTAATAAAGAAACGACCATGCGTGGAAGTTGGTATCCTTCTTTATCAAAACAAAACAGCACTTATTTTGCAAATAAATACACCCAATTATTCGGGGAAAGGCCGTCTTCTCTATATGCTTTCGGGTATGATGCCGTTGCTTTGGCTTCAGCAATTTCTCGCCGCGGAACAGATAATTTAGAAGAAAAAATAACGAACCCTGAAGGTTATCTTGGATTGAACGGTGTTTTTCGCTTTTTCACTAATGGGCAAAATCAACATAGTTTAGATATTAAAGAAATTCGTGATAGTGGTAATTATATTGTTGATGCTGCACCTCGCAAATTTTTGCCGGGAACCTCTTTAGAACAAGAACCTGCGCCGATTACATTTAAGCCGGCGATTTATGGCAAAAATACTGATACAGCAGAAATGATGATTTTTGGTTATCGCTTAAATGCGAATAACGAATCCGCTGTTGTGTATTAGTGTTAATGCTGTGATTTTTCACTTGCAAAAATTTTGAATATCGACAATATTATAAAGAGTTTAAATCAACGGAGGACAATGGGTTAAGACGTCGCCAATCCGGTCAGGTTCGGAAGAAAGCAGCCGTAACGAATGCTCTTAAGGTCATTTGTTCTCCACCTTTTATTTTGAAAATGTAATGGCAGAAGAAAACAGAGATAACCAATACGTCGTACTAGCTCGCAAGTATCGTCCTCAAAAATTTGAGGATCTGCTTGGACAAGATGCATTGGTACAAACTTTAACCAATGCTATAAAAAATAATCGTTTACATCATGCCTACATTTTAACTGGTATTCGCGGTGTCGGAAAGACGACAACAGCCCGTCTGATTGCTAAAGCACTTAATTGTACCGGGTTGGATGGTAAAGGCGGTCCAACAATCACACCTTGTGATGCTTGTGAAAATTGTAAAGCCATCGCTGCCGGACGTCATATTGACGTTTTGGAACTTGATGCGGCTTCTCGTACCGGTGTTGATGATATGCGAGAAATCTTAGATGGCGTTCGTTATAAACCAACAAATGCCCGCTATAAAATATACATCATCGATGAAGTTCATATGCTTTCAAAAAGTGCTTTTAATGCTTTGCTTAAAACACTTGAGGAGCCACCGGCTCATGTAAAATTTATTTTTGCAACAACGGAAATTCGCAAAGTTCCGGTTACGGTTTTATCAAGATGCCAACGCTTTGATCTACCACGTCTTACTATTGATGATTTACTGAAACTTTTTCACAAAATTGCCGATGCCGAAAAATTAAAATTTGACGAAGAAGCTCTACATTTGATTGCTAAAGCTGCTGACGGCTCTGCCCGCGATGGACTATCTTTGCTTGATCAAGCGATTTCTTTGGGTGCAGGTGTTGTTAAAGCTGATATTGTTAAGGAAATGATTGGTTTAGCTGATGCAACCCAGACTTTTGATCTTTTTGAAAGTTTAATCGCTGGAGATACAAAACAAACTCTTATTTCTTTGCAAGAACAATATAAAAACGGAGCTGATCCATTATCTTTGCTAAAAGATTTAATTTCCCTGACACATCTTTTAGCTAAAGTTAAACTTATACCGAGTTTTATTAATGACAGTTCTGTCAGTGAAGCTGAACGTGAATTTTGTGCTAAACTGAAAGACAATACTTCTATTGCTGTTCTTTCTAAAATTTGGCAAATGATGATCAAAGGTATTAATGAAATTCAGACATCTCCCGTTCAAATCGATGCCTTGGAGATGATTTTAATTCGCGTTGCCTATTCTGCTTCTCTGCCGACACCTTTTGAACTTTTAAATGACGTAAAAAAAAACTCTGAAATAAGAGTTCCCGTTTATAAAGAAACTTCAGTTAATCCAGTAATACAACAGCCCATTCCTGAGAAAAAACCTTTCTCTGAACAGAAATTGGATATTCAACCAATTAATTCTATTGAAGCTTTGGTTCATTTTTTAGAAGAAAAGAAATATCCGCTTTTAGTGTATGCGCTTAAACATGATGTGTGTGTTAAAAGTTTTCAAGATGGTGCTATTGAGATGACAATAGCAGAAAATGCACACCCTGATTTTGTTTCTAATCTTACCAAAACCCTTCAAGAGACAACCGGACACAGTTGGAAGGTAGATATTATAAAAGGAATAATGGGGGAAACGTTAGCGGATAAAGAAAATGCCGCCTTAGCAGCGCAACAACAAGATGTTATGGAATATCCTTTGGTTCGAGCAATCATGGCAGAATTTAAGGGTGCTAAAATTGAAAGTTTAACGCGTCGAGGAAAATCTACTGATTTATCAGCTGATGAAGACACAACAGAAGCAACTATTGATTTAATTTTTGATGAGGATAATGAGTCATGATGAATATTCAAGGTTTAATGAAACAAGCCCAAATGATGCAAAAACGCATGGAGGAAACACAAGGAAAGCTTTCCTTACAGGAAGTTGAAGGCGCTAGCGGTGCCGGACTTGTTAAAGTAACTGTTAATGGTAAATTTGAAACAAAAAAAATCAACATTGATAAGTCTTTGCTTGTTCCTGAAGAAATTGATGTTTTAGAAGATTTGATTGTTGCAGCCATGAATGATGCTCACAACAAAGCCGAAAAATTAATGGAAGATGGCATGAAAGAAGTTACAGGTGGTCTTAATTTAGGTGGACTAAAGCTGCCATTTTAAAGGATTTTAACATTGTCCGGAACAGAAATAGAAAAACTTGTTAAACTAATTGCCAAACTTCCTTCTCTTGGCACACGTTCAGCTCGTCGTATTACATTACAGCTCTTAAAAAAAAGAGAGGCTTTATTATTGCCCTTAATTCAGAGTTTAACAGATGTCGCAGAAAATATAAAGACTTGTGAAATTTGCGGTAATTATGATACGCAAACGCCTTGTTCTATCTGTTCTTCCGAAATAAGAGACAGCA
>CAMHFM010000047.1 GCA_946184595.1 uncultured Azospirillum sp. | reverse complement strand
ATGTATCTTCGCTGATGTCGTCCAATTTTCCAGCTTCAATTTTTCCAAGAATTTCATTAATTTCAGTGCGTTCCATTGTTTTTGTGCTCCCTTAAAATATCAATATTGCACGTAATATATCACAATTTTTACGGCAATGCAACAATTATTTTGTCAAAATCGACAATTTTTTCGATAAATTTTCTAATAATCAAAATTGGCCAATAATATTTTTAGACAATAGAGTTATTTTTTGCATCACGAATAGCTTGTCGATATGCAAAGTCTTTACTGTCAACATTGGTTGATGAAGTGCCGCGAGGAGTTATACGTTCACGAGCTTCAGCTATTAATTGCTGTGCCTTTGTGAGCTTAGGAGCATTAGCTTGTATCTCATCAGAAGCTTCTAACTTATGATTAAGCCAGTGGAAATAATCATTTTCTGCAGATTGCCCCATAGATTCTTCTATAAATTCTTTTTTGGTAAAAAGATCATGAACCTGTCCTGCCTCATCGGGGTTCTGAAGATATGCATTCAATGCACTTCTATCGCTTCCAGAATTTAGCCCCAATATGATAGCCCTTTGATTATAAAATTCAGGAAACTGTGTGTTTTCATGTCCTGTTGCTTTTAAAATATAAGCCTGAGCTTCTTCAGAACCAAGCTTAATGTTGTTGTTATGCAAATCCATTACGGCTTGAGCTAATTTGACATCTTCACCTTTAGCAAAAGCCCCTTCTTTTTCTAAAGCTGTTTGATATTCAGAATTAAAGGTTTTCCACTCTGGACTGTCTTGATTAGGGGTAACTTGTAATTGAACAAATTGATCTCCTTTTACTTCAACATTAATGCCCGATAATGCAGCAGCGCTTTTATCTCCCTTTAAGGCCAATTCATAATATTTATGGAGTAATTCATATTTTTCTGTATCTTGAGAACTCTCGCCCCCTAAATAGGTGTCTTTGAAAAATTCTCCGGCTTCTTTATATTTTCCTTGTGCCATTAATTCTTGGTAATGTGCACTGTCACTATTCACATCGGAAAACTCTTCTGCGCCTAAATAAGTTGTGATAGTCTCCATATTATTGCGAGCCTGCGCAACAATAGTTTCATTGTTGATAACGGAATTGGCCGTTACACTTGTCGGTGTCGATCCTTCATCACCATTCAATGTATCATGAATATCTTTGACGGCATCTCCTGCATCTTCAAGCACATCTTTTGCCGGATCGCTTTCTAAAGTTGTGGATTGAATTGTAGCTCCAGTGTCTTCATTGTTTATAACAGTGCCATTATTGCCATTTTTAACAACCTGAGCTGCTTGTTGATTAGTACCTTTAGAAACAACGGTAGTTTCTTGTTGTGGCGAAGCACCCTCTACCGCATTTCCGGCAGAAGGAACATCTTTACCGAGGTCTTCAGCTTTAACGATTTCAAAGTCATGGTTTTTAATCTTTTGCATAATCTCATCAATATAGCCATCTCTTTCGCTCTGTGTATCCATTTCAGCATGCATTCTAGCAAAATCATCTTTACATTCTAAGAGATAGCCTTTAACGGCACCATAATGCGGATTATCCTCAGGGACATCAATCCATGTATGAGAACCATAGGATGTACCGGTTTTAGTAAAGTTTGTTCCAACTGTCATTCTAAAGGCATTTCCGTTGTCATCTTTACCCATACAGAAGACATTACCTAATTCATCTTTGGTAAATACGATTTGTCCATTTTGTAATTTAGCGGCATCTTCCATACTAAAAGGAGCAGCATCATAAAGAGCTCTATCAAAAGTTCCGTATCTGGAGACAATGGTTGCTTCGTTACCCTCAGGAACGGCTGCTTCACTACCTTTATTTATTTCAGTTTCTTCTTTAATGACCTTCGGCTTTTCTCCTTCCGAAGCGCCATCTGCAGAGGTATCATTATTTCCAAGATCAGTTGCCCCCTTCTTAGTTGCCAAGTCTTCATTTTCTGAGCCCTTTACAGCATCATCATTTGATGGAACGCCCATTTGTTCAACAGGCTTTCCTGGCGCGTCTGGTTTTAAAGATCCGGACTCATTGTCAGGCTCAACTCCGGCTCGACCTTCTAAATTAGTGTTTTCTTGCTGAGCTGCCCAATATTTCTGTTCATTGAGATAATCTTTTTTCATAATATCCAGAGTTTCATCGGCATTATGACTCTGCTTATATAATTCTGCCCAACGTTCATTCATAACTGCTGCTTGCTCTGGCGATAATTCTCCATTTTTGACAGCTTCACGCATAACATCTGATGGACGAGCATCACTATTTTGCATTTTTTCAATGGTATCGGACATTCCTTTATAAAATTCAGGAGCTCTTGTATCATGGCTGAAACTTTCTGCCGGTGTATCAGTAAACTTTGGAATATTTTGCAGATTTTCAGCGAACAAAACTTCATCAGCATTGTTTTTCATAGAATCCAAAGTATCTTCGACTCTATTCATGGTGCGTCTGACATCGCCGCGGCTGATTTTTTCATCATTAATCTCGCCATCTACGGTACCATCCTCGCCGTCAAATTCAGATTTTACATAATTTTTGAGTTCTTCACCCTGTTGAGCGGTTAAATCAGCATCTTCAACGCGATTGTCAATATTGGTTTCAATAGCATCTTCAATTGTATAATCATCATCTTTACGAGCTATGTTAATATCTTTTTTCAAAGAATTCTCGCCTTCCGGCTTCAAAGCATCTTTTTCTTCTTGATAATAAGTCTCATCTCGAGTTTGCTCTTCTGGAGTTTCTTCTGGTGTAGTCTCAGGCGTTGGCGTGGTTTCCGGTGCAGGCGTTGGAGTGGTTTCCGGTGCAGGCGTTGGCGTGGTTTCCGGTGCAGGCGTTGGCGTGGTTTCCGGATGCGGATTTACCGGTATTGGTGTCGGTTCCGGTGCTGGAGTTGGTTCTGGTTCTGGTTCCGGTATCGGTGTCGGATCCGTGGCAGCATCTCCTGTGTCTTGAACATAAGATGTCATGGCAACAGTTCCGGCAGTAACAACGGCATCTAATAAAGCACTTCCCAAAGCAAATTTTTTACCTTGTTTTTTGGCTTCATAAATTTTTGTTCCCATTCTGTCGGCAAAAGTTCCGAGTGTAGTGGACAGTCTGGCTATTCTCAGACCGTCTTTTGGCAAAGCAAAGCTTTTAGCAGTATTTAAAAGATTACCGTCGCCAAAGGTTGATTTTATAGCCGTTACAGGATGTGTTAATCCGTTCCAAACCCCACTTGCCATATTCGAAAGGCTATCAACAGCATGTCCCCAACCATGGCTTATACCTTGTCCGATCAAACCGTTAGCATCAATACCGCCGGTTCCCATACCAACTGCCGCAAAAGCTATACCGACTGTAGAACCGATCAATTTTTGACGATATTTGGTAGAAGTAAACATATAACTGATCATGCTTTTATTACTGTTTTCTTTAGCACGGTCAACTTTTGCTTCTTTATAGGCTTTATATAAGCGGTATGCGCTTAATGCGGCCAATCCTGCAGGTCCGGAAACAACGTTAACGCCTATCGTTAAACCTAAGTTACCTAAGACTTTTAAAACACCTGCCGTTTTAGGGTGCTTTTGTTCAAAATTCTTTTTAACAGCTTTAATTTTACCCCATAATCCGCGAACTCCGGATTTTTGAGCAATGCGTTTTTCAAAATTAACTTGTTGTTGTAAACGAGCGGCATATGCACCGTTAGCGGCAGAATTACTTACTGTTGCTTGTTTAGGATTTTTTGCAAAACCCTTCATAATAGCAGAAGCTTGGGCCCTTAATTCTTTACTCGATGGTTTAGGTGAAGTATCGGCTCGTTGTGCTAATTGAGCAGCCATGTCTGAAACAAGAATAGAGACACATCCTTCTTCTAAAAATTGCGCAACAGATGCCTTAAATAAACTATCTCTTTCTTCTTTTGGTAATTGGTAAAAATTCGGCTGTACACTCAGTGCAGCAATAGCTTCTCTTTTAGCCAAAGCGAGCATATCTTTTTTATATTGCTCTTTATCGACTTCATCACTGTTCGGGTCTTTGTTTTCAATTTTCAGATTGTCATAGAAAACTTTTGAATTTGCAAATTGCTCATCTTTAATCAAGCCGTTTGCTTCAGCAAATGGATCAAAATCACCATAGTCTGCTTCTAATTGTTTTTGATTTTTAGCGATAAGCTCTGCAGTTTCCGGAGAGACAGATCCTAAGCCGTTATCATTATCATATTGTTGATAAAAAGCATTCAAGCGTCCGGCAAGTTGCTCGTTTCTTTGTTTATTGGCATCATTTCCGAGACTGTTGTTAATTTTCAACCATTCAGAAATTTCAGGTGCTGTTGCCATATCCAATTCAGGGGCGACATTTTGCATCGCAATTTCAGATTTTTCTTGTAAAGCAACTTTAGTATTGTAAAGGTCATCACCTTGTTTAGCATCTTTAACAGTTTCCCAAGCGACCTGCAATTCATCGTAGTCTATTTTGCCATCTTTTCTTTGGGCAACTTCTTTAGCATTTTCGCTACGCATTTTTAAGATAAAATCCTTTAAGGTATCAGCCGTAAAAGGTTTTTTTCCTTGCTGTTCTTCAACACGAGTTTTTTCTTCTGAGGTTAGATTGTAACTACGAAGCATTTCTTCAAAGGTTTGTTGTTCATCAGCCATATTTATTCTCCGGACTTAAATTCGACTAATTATACAAGAAGATTGGTTAAAATTTAATTTATTGTATCATATTTGATGCGTTTTGTCTATATATTTGGACGAAAAATATATATTTTGGAAAAATGAGAAATTTTAGTAGAAAAATAGATAGTATTAATGGATTTTGGCATAATATTTGCATGTTAAAAATCAGGAGTTCAAGCAGAAAGCTTTCTCGTCAAAGAATATCGCTTGTGACTAAGTTGTAAAAAAAAATTGCAACAGTTTGTTTTTAAGGTAACTTTATTACTAATAAACAGTAACAGTTTTGGAGGAAAAATATGTCAGATATTTCATTAACAGCAAGTATGCGTTCTAACTTGTTATCTTTACAAGGTACCGCCAGCCTTATGGATCGGACACAGGATCGCTTATCTTCAGGCAAGAAGGTTAACTCAGCAATTGATAACCCAAGCTCTTATTATACAGCTCTTTCTTTGAATAACCGTGCCGGAGATTTGAGTTCTTTGTTAGATAGTATGGGACAGGGTATTTCAACAATTAAAGCCGCTAATGAAGGTATTGAATCAATCACCTCTTTCGTTGAGCAAGCAAAAGCAGTTGCAAACTCTGCTCGCGGTGAAAATTCTCCAACAGTTACTTCTTCCGGTACATTTTCTGCAACAGCAAAGAAAACTTATTCATTCACAGCCGGCGCTGTTGCCAGAGAGTTTGAATCTGAATATACTGGCGATGAATTGATGACTGCTATTAATACTCAAATGCATAAAGCTGTAGATGATGGCGGCTGGGGTTTAGCAAATACAATTGTTGCTTCATATGATGCTACGACCGGACAAATTACGATTAAAGATGGTAGTACTGTGGAATCTACATTTGATGGTTACGGTTTCAAATTAAATGCTGGTGGAGCAGATGTTTTTGTTGAAACTTCAGCAACATTAGATGGCTTGAAGACAAATTTGGCAACAGCTGCAGGTGATTTGAAAGATGCTAGCGGAAATGCTGTTGAAGGTCTTACTTTTGAAGTTTCTGATGGTAAAATTGTTGTTACGTCAGAAAAAGGAACAGAAGTTTCTGTTAGTGGAACAACTAAAGGTATTACCTTAAGCGGAACAGCAGGTAGTGCTGCTCGTGCTGCTTATATGGAGCAATTCAATAACATTCTCGTTCAAATTACAGATATGGCTAATGATAGTGGTTATAAAGGCGTTAACCTGTTGAAGAATGATGATTTAACAGTTGTCTTTAATGAAGATCGTAGTTCAGACTTGTTTATTAAAGGCGCAGACGCAACAGCCGAAGGTTTAGGCTTGGAACCGGTTACGGATTGGAGCACAGACGAAAAAATCACTGAAACATTAAAAGATGTTGATGCTGCTATCAGTTCATTGCGTGCTATGGCTTCTGAATTTGGTAACAATTATGCAATTCTTCAAAATCGTGAGAATTTCACATCAAATTTGATTAACGTATTAGAAGAAGGTGCTGATAAGTTGACCTTAGCAGATATGAACGAAGAGTCAGCT
>CAMHFM010000046.1 GCA_946184595.1 uncultured Azospirillum sp. | reverse complement strand
TCTTCATACCAAACAGCGCGCTCTATAGTTTATGATTTTACGCAAACATCAGGCGCTCTCAGATAAAGCGGTTTTGGGTAATTGTGCTCTTTTTTATGATATTTTTTTATTCCGCATGCTGCTAAATCTTTAACATTCAAGCGTCCTGTATTCAGAATAGCGTGCAAACTTAAACCCGTCGGTGTACTCAAAAATCTTTCAACACCATCACCCAATAATGTTACTTTTTTGTGGCGCAATAAATTAATAATATCCTCCCTCATAGCTGCAGCCGGTTGAGAACAGGGTTTCAAATGCTCATCGAATATTTGAAAATAAAAATCTTCTCTTTTCGTCTCGATAATAACAGCATTTAATTGCGCTATTTCTTGCGGATTAAAGATAACGGAATAAATATATGCTTCAAAAGCATTTATACCTAAAACTTCCATTTGAGGACACGCTAATCCAAAAGCCCTTGCCGCTGAAATACTCGAGCGAACACCAGTAAAAGATCCCGGTCCGACACATACGATCAGTAATTCTATATTCTTAAATACGATATTATGTTTTTTTAACATATCATCTATAACAGGAATAAGCTTTTCTGCCTGTCCAAATTCCATTTCTTCATTAAATACATCTATACAAGTATCATCGGAAAATAAGGTAACGGCACAGCCGGAAGCTGTCGTATCAAAGGCTAACGTATACATATTTTGTTCACTTTTTTATTTTTTAGGTTTGCTTCTTGTGTTTTATAGTATATTTTTTAAGAATAAACAATAATTTTATGGTAAAAAAATGAATAAAGAACTGATGCTGGATATGTTTTATGCGGCGCCGGAGTTATGGTATATCCTGCTGGTTGTCTTTTTGCTTTTGCTCGGTTTTTTATTCTTCTCACAAATTAAAATTCTTAAATTGAGCGTTATGCAGAAACACTGTATGCTTCAAAGGATGGTTATTTTGCCTTTATTTACCCTGATGAAAAAGTCAATGATCCGCAAAATTTCGTTAAAGAGCGCTGTTCTCGAAGACTGGCTGTTATTTTAGATTTACAGCAAGGTACTTCATCTACTTTTGAAGATATTCTTAAATGCTTTTATAAAGAAGATGCAAAAAAAATATCTAAATATGTTTCTCTTTTACAAGAAGACGGGGTTTCTTTTGAAGAAGATTTTAACCTTAAAAACAGTAATAGACGCCTTAATTTGACCGGCACACGTATCAACGCCAGTGATGGAAATTTATATTGTGATATGATCTGGTTCCGTGATGTTAGTGAAGAAGTTAATCAAATCACAGCTCTGGAAAATGAAAAAAAAGCAGCGTTTTTACATAGTCAACAACTTGAAGATATCATTGATAATCTTCCTTATCCTTCCTGGTTGCGTGATGACGTCTTAAATTTGGTTTTGGTTAACAAGAAATATCTGGATTTTGTTAAAGGGGCTAACAAATATGATATTATTACACATCAAATCGAAATTACCGGATTAAACAACACAAGTATTTCAAAAGCTCTTGCTGAACAAGCTCAGTCTTTAAATCGTATTCAAAAACAAGATGTTAATCTAATAAAAAAAGGACAGCATTGCTCTTTTGAAGTTTGGGAATCTCCTTTTCATCTTGAAGGATACCTTGATAAAATATGGACAGTCGGAGCGTTAATTGATATTACCGAACTTGATACGCTCAAACGTAATCTTAAACAGCACCATAATGCTCATTTAGAAATTTTAGGAACATTGGGAACAGCCTTTGCTGTTTTTGATAATGCTAAAAAACTTTCATTTTATAACCAAGCTTTTGCTCATTTATGGCAACAGGATGTTAATTGGCTTGATACCGCTCCTTCTTATACTTCTTTTCTGGAAAACGTAAGAGAAAAAAGATTATTACCGGAAGTTCCTGATTTTCGCTCCTATAAAAATGACGAAATTAAAGCTTTTTCTGAAATATTAGAACCTAAAGAAGATATGCTTCACCTTCCTAACGGAAACACTATTCGTCGTGTTCGCTCGCTGCATCCGATGGGTGGTGTTATTTTTGCTTTTGAGGATGTTTCTGACCGATTGGCTACCCGAAGGGCTTATAACGCTTTGTTACAAGTGCAAGAAGAAATCCTTAATAATTTGTTTGATGCCGTTATTATCTTTGGTTCTAACGGTCGTTTAAAAGCTTATAATCAAGCTTATCTCAGCCTCTGGAAGTTAGAGGAGCTTTTTTTACAAAAAGAACCCAGTC
The DNA here is from genome assembly GCA_946184595.1 of uncultured Azospirillum sp. Taxonomy (GTDB): domain Bacteria; phylum Pseudomonadota; class Alphaproteobacteria; order RF32; family CAG-239; genus Scatocola. The sequence continues at coordinate 3,952 of CAMHFM010000046.1, read as the reverse complement.
TTTCCGAGATATTGGAAGAACAGCGGTCTTTCTTTAGTAATGTCGATAACTGGAATGAATTTAAGGAGGATATTATTGCACACCTGATGAACGCTAATACAAAAACCTTTAGATTAATTAGAAACGATGGTGTGCAAATAGAAATTTTATCTTCTTTGTTATCAGATGATTCAATTATGGTAACGAGCAAAATTCTGAATAACTAATCTTCGTTGACATCATATCTAAAAAAGCATACTCTATATAATGGAGGTATTTGGAGATTTGCAATGAGCGATGATACTTTAAATTCTAATTTCGAATGGAAGAAAAAAAGTTTTGATAAAAAAGAACGTTTGTCTCGCCGTATTGATGCAAATCAAGCGTCTTTCTCTGATTTTAAAAGAAAAGATAATATTACCAATGCTGTTCCTTTAACAGCACAAAAAACTGTTGATTTTGACCGTCATTTAAAGAAAATGCGCAAGCAAATAAAGCAAACCATCGATGATGACGAAGAGGAAGATGAAGACTCTTTTGTTTCAGATCCTCTTTCTTCTCTTTTGCTAGAAAATGCTTTCATGGAAAATCAGCTGTTTGAATCCTTAAGCGATGCAGAAAAAGAGATTTTAATGCAACATCAGCAAACGCAGCAAAATTTAAAATTACAAAAAGATATTGCGAAGCTTCAGGCTTTGGCTGATGCAAATGCTTTTGCAAAAAAAGCCGGTTTACCTAAGCTTTCTCCACGCACTGTTGCAGAAAACATGCAACATAACGGATGGGGAAAAGACACCTTTAGGACCGCTGTTGAGCATTATATTACACCGGATATTGATATCGGGAAAAAACTTGATCCGCAAAAGATTAAAAAACTAATGAGCGGAATAAAGAGATTACAAAAAATCGGTGGAATTTCTGCTGTTCAGGGAATGAAAATAAATGAGGTCATTCATATTACCGATAAAAAATATGATGATAAAAAAGTTGCTCAATTGTTACTTAAAAAAACAGGAAGAAACCCTAGTAAGACCGCAGATAAAAAAAGAGAAAAAAAAATACAGCATCCGCAAAAGGTCAGTTTCAAAAAATTAATTCAGAGAAGACAAGAGCAAACGGCTATGAAAGTTTAGCCAATAAAGCGCTATAGGCATTTGTAAGTTGTTTAAATTTTTCTTCTGCTTCCTTATCATCCTGATGTAAGTCGGGATGATATTTTTTTACCAATTTTTTATATTGCTTTTTTAAATTTTCAACGCTTAGTTCATCATACTCCAGCTCCATAATTTTTATCCAACGCTTTTCTTCTGTTGTAAAAAAAGCGTCAGGCGCTGCCGAAGTAAATTCTTCTGCATATTCACTAAAGAAACCGAAAGCATCCTTAAATTTATATCCGTAACTATATTTTATTTTTGAACGACCGCCGTTAAAGTGCATTCTGGCTCGTTCACGTTTCATATCCTCACTTTCTTGAGCATCTGCATAATTCCATTTAGCATTATATTCTTGAACATGCTCTAGGCAAAACCAATAATAATCTTTTAGGCTTTTATCTTTCGGCGCGCGATAAATTCCTGCTTTAGTGCATCCCTCATGATCACATTGGCGTTCTGTGTCTTCCGTTTGCGGAGCGAAATATTTTCTCGTTCTTTGTTTCTTTTTCATAATCTGATCAAACTATTACCTCTTAAATTACTGTATTAGTAATGCATTCCCATTATAATATCAAGAAAAGTTGTATAAAATAATTGAAAATAATTCGTCCTTTTTTATAATTACTTTATTAAAATTTTGTTGTTTGCAAAAGGATTGATATGCCTGAGTTACCTGAAGTTGAAACCATTAAAACCGCCATTCAAAAACAACTTAAGAATGCGCAAATTTTAGATGTTGTCGTCAGAAATCCGAATTTAAGACAAAAAGTTCCTTCTGATTTTGCAAAAGCAATAAAAAATAAAAAGATTATCGGTTATCAGCGAATAGCAAAATATATCCTTCTTCACCTTGAAGATAATTTATCCATCGTCATTCATCTCGGCATGAGCGGGCGAATCCGATTATCTCCCTCCCTTGGTACTTTACAAAAACATGACCATCTTGTTTTTAAAACAAGCGAGGGTTATATGGTTTACAATGATGCCAGACGTTTCGGATTATGTTTATATGTTTCCTCAGATAAACTTCATAATCATCCTTTGTTTAAGAATGTAGGAATCGATCCTTTTGATAAAAAACTAACCGGAAAATGGCTAAAACAAAAGCTCTCTAAAAAACAAACTTCAATTAAACAAGCTTTACTTGATCAACATATTATTTGTGGAATCGGTAATATTTATGCTTCGGAATCGTTATTTCTTGCAAGGATTTTGCCGACACGGGTAGCATCTTCGCTTACAGATAAAGAATGTATTGTTATTGTCGAAAAAGTGCGTGAGACCTTAAATAAAGCCATTCTTGCTGGAGGATCCACTTTACGAGATTATCAAAAACCTGATGGTAGTCTGGGATATTTTCAAAACCAGCATTGTGTTTATAATAAAACAGGTTTACCTTGTCCTATATGTACCTGTCGATTGAAAGAAACAGGGGGAATCCAAAAAATTACCCAAGCTGGCAGATCGACTTATTTTTGCGCAACAAAACAAAGGTAATAAAATGAAACGGTTTTATTTATTTATTTTATTGTTCTGTTTATGCTCTTCTCTTGCTATGGCAAAGGAAGCTGCTTTTATTGATGGAATGGAAGATATTCCGTTAATGAAAGGATTAATTCAAAAGGTAGAAAAAACTGTTTCTTTTGGAAATGAAGAATCGAGATTTGTCGAGGCGTATCTTATTTCTTCCAAAGTAGGTTTTAAGAAAGTTGAGACTTTTTATAAAGAATCTTTACCTCAATTAGGCTGGACTTATCAAGGAACAACCGATGGTACTGTTGTTTTTTATCGTGACAGCGAATCCTTAAGTATTCACAAAGAATCCAGTAAACCGTTAAAACTTCGTGTTACTATAAAGAATCGAATTTAAAGGAGCCAAAATGAAAGCGGAATATATTGCAGCTGAAATTCGCGAAAACATCGGTATTATTACCTTAAATAATCCGAATAATTTAAATTCCATCAACGAAAAAATGCTTCGAGAACTATCTGAACAAATTGCAGAATATGATAATTCTAAGCATGTTCGAGTTATTGTCTTGAAGGGAATCGAAAAATCTTTTGCCGCGGGCCTTGATATTAAAAGTATTGCAGCAAACTTAAGTAACGCCAAAGAAATACTTAAAAACATGCAAACTTCTTTTCAGTCCATTTTAACGGCTAAAAAACCTTTAATTGCCGCTGTTTCTGGATTTGCTTTGGGAATCGGTTGTGAAATAGTTATGTGCTGTGACATTGTTTTAGCTACAGAGACAGCCCGATTTGGGTTACCGGAACTTAGCATTGGTCTTTTACCTTGTTTCGGTGGTTGTCATTTGCTAACAAAAACTGTCGGAAAAGCAAAGGCGATGGATATGATTTTGTCCGGTCGCGCCTTACTCGCCGATGAAGCGGAAAAAGCCGGATTAGTTAGTCGTATCGTTACTTCAGAATCCTTAACGGAAGAATATACGAAATTAGCACAAAGAATCGCTTCTTTACCTCAAAATACAGTTCTTCGTGCTAAAAGAATCATTTCTCAGGCGGCTCAATCTCCTCAAGCAGAATTAGAGAATCTGTTAAGCTTAAGTAGCGTAGAATCGTCCGAATTTAAACAATCATTGATGTCTTATGCGCAAAAAAAGCCTTCAAATGCGGCAAAAGCGTAATTTTTTTTAATGTTTAGGCAATATTTTTGTTGACTTATCATTGAGAGAGTTTATAAGACTATTCAGAATTATAAAATCAATTTTAACTATTTAAATTAGGAATAAGAAAAATGGCCAATCATAAATCGGCAAAAACAAGAATTAATAGAAACAATAAAAGAAGCATTATTA
>CAMHFM010000045.1 GCA_946184595.1 uncultured Azospirillum sp. | reverse complement strand
AACACCAAACTTATATATAAATTCATTGTAAAAATCAATATATATGTAAAAAGTCATAGAATAATGGAAATTTTTTATATTAAAAAACAAACGGATAGATATCTTTTGAACTTGTGAGTTATTAAAGACTTTACAAAAACTTTTTTTTTGATTTAAATATGTGCAAGTTTAATTCTAGGGAGAGCATATTTGCAAAATTTCGTTCGTTTTTGCCTGCGTTGCGTTTTCAGGCTTTTTAAGGTTCGTTTTCGTCTTCAGTTTAAAGAAAAGAAAATTCCGGGTCGCGGGGTATATGTTTCCAACCACGTATCATATCTTGATCCTGTTTTGCTGTTTGCATTTCTTCCGGGAAATCCTATTTTTGCCTTAAACGGCCACTTATATCGTAATAAATTGATTCGTTTTTTGATGAAGACGGGGGATGTTATTTTATTTAATCCGATTGAGCCGGGCGACATCAAGAATTTAATATCAAAAGTGAGCGAAGGGCGCTTATGCGTTATTTTTGCAGAAGGACGTATCACAGAAAACGGCAGTTTGATGAAGATTTACGAAGCGCCGGGCTTGGTTGCCGATAAATCAAAATCTCCGATTATTCCGATTTGGATTAATGGTCCGCAATACGGATTCTTTTCTAAGACTAAAGGAAAATTACCGCATCGTCCGCTACCTAAAGTTTTGATTACAGTTGGCAAGCCGCGCAGTTTTAAGTTGAAAGATGAATTACGTCGTCAACGTGACCACATCAGCAACGAGGTTTATCTGATTCTGCGTGAGATGCATTTTGAGGTTAATTATAATCCAAACATTTCATTGTTCGCACAATTAATGAAGACGGCTAAAGTCCATTCTAAGAAGAATATTATTTTCCGTCCGTCTTTTGTTGAAGATATTCAACGTGTCCCGAATTCATATAAAGATATCATTATTAAGTGTTATGTTTTAGGAAAATATTTCAAAAAGCGTACGCGTCGTGGAGAGCATGTTGCTATGATGTTACCGAATTCAATTGCGGCAATATGTACGTTTTTCGGTTTATCTGCTTACGATCGTATTCCGGTGATGTTAAATTTTTCTGTTGGTGCGAAAAACATTGCCTCTATGTGCAATACGGCACAAGTTAAGATGATTATCACATCTCTGACATTTATCAAAACCGCCAAGTTAGAAGGAGCAATTGATGTTTTGAAGTCAGCCGGATATAACATTGTTTATCTAGAGTCGCTGGCAAAACAAATCGGTTTGTGGAGCAAAATAAATGCCTTTTTGCGTTATAAAATCAAACGTGTTCCGCATCGTGATGGTGGCAGCAGAAAAGCTTGTATTTTGTTTACTTCAGGTTCTGAGGGCGCCCCGAAAGCCGTTGTTTTGAGTCATGCAAATATTATTTCTAATATTAAGCAGATTTCCGCGATTGAAACCATTAATACGACAGATACGGTTTTCAATGCATTGCCGATGTTCCATAGTTTTGGTTTAACTGTTGGTACGTTGTTCCCGTTATTAGAAGGGGCTAAATTATTCTTATATCCATCTCCGTTGCATTATCGTGTTGTTGCTGAGATTGTGTATGAAATAGGGGCAACAGTTATGTTCGGAACGGATACATTCTTCCGTGGTTATGCTAAAATTGCACACCCGTTTGACTTCCACAACGTTCGCTTTATGTTTGGCGGTGCAGAAGCCATTAAACCGGATACCCGTGATATCTGGATGGAAAGATTAGGTATCCGCGTTTTAGAGGGATATGGTTCGACAGAATGTTCACCGGTTATTGCCGCTAATAACCTTATCTTCAACCGATTCGGTTCAATTGGTAAGTTGTTGCCGGCTATTCAGTATCGTATTGAGCCGATTGACGGCATAGCCAAAGGTGGTGAGTTAGTCATTAAAGGACCGAACATTATGCTTGGTTATATTATGCCGGATAATCCGGGAGTCTTAGTCCCGTTAGAAGACGGTTGGTATCACACTGGCGATGTGGTCGAAATTGATGAAATCGGATTCTTATATATTAAAGATCGTATCAAACGTTTTGCTAAGATTGGTGGTGAAATGGTTTCCCTCAATGCTGTTGATGAAATGGTTCGCAAAGCTTATGAGTGGATGGGACCGAGTTTTGAATATGGTGTTGTTTCTGTTCCGCACGAGAGTAAAGGTGAGCAGATTGTCTTAGTAACCAACAACAGAAACGTTCAACAAGATGTTTTATTAAACTACATCAAAAATAACGGCATGTCTGAGTTGTTCTTACCGCGTCTTATTATGTTCAGAGATCATTTACCTGTATTTGCAACAGGTAAAGCGGATAATGTAACGCTGAAGAAAGAAGTTTTAGAAGAACTCGCACAACAAAAGCAAGCCGCTTAATTTTATGAATACATAAAATTGATTCCCCCTCGATTGAAAATAAACATCGAGGGGTTTTTAATTGTTTATTTAATGCAAAACATTATTTTCTATCATAAAAAAACACCCCTCAAATTTGAAGGGTGTTTTGTATTTAAGTGTCAATTAATATCCCGGAGTAATACGAGCCGGATGACCAAGGCTGACAAAACATCTTTGTCCAGGATTTAACAAAATATCAGTTCCTTGAACAACGGTGACCATATTACCATTATCAAGTCTGACAACATATTCATACGCCATTTGAGAAGACAAACCGCGTTGAGCTGCATTTCCGGCAATACCACCGATAACGGCACCACCGACAGCACCTAAAGCATGAGCCGTACTGCCGCCACCTATGGTTGAACCACCGATACCGCCTAAAGCACCACCGATAAGAGTTCCGGCATTGTTATCTTCAGAAGAAACAGAAACCTGACGGACAGAAACAACCGTTCCACCTATAGTTTGTGCGACAGCACCGACAGAACTCGTTGAGTAATGAGAAGATGAAATATCCGATGTGCAGGCTACAATCGGCATAATCAAAGCGGCTGTTGCCAATAAGAACAATTTATGCATCAATTAAGCTCCTTAAAAAATTAGTCTGCCTATATAATTATACAGGGATTAAAATTTGTCAATGCTGGACAATTAAAGATAAATGTTTTATAGTGCAAAACGCAAATTATTTTGCAAAAAGAATTAGATAAATTTAGGATGATAAAAAATGTTGAAAAGGACTAAAATAAAAACATTATTAAATGCCCAAAAACCAGAGGCTCAAGTGTTGGTTAAAGGTTGGGTTCGTACACGCAGAGATGCAAAAGATTTTTCGTTTATAGAGGTTAATGACGGTTCTTGCCTCAAAAATATCCAAGTTATCGCCAATAATAATTTATCTAATTATGAAGATGTCAAAAAAATCACAACGGGTTCTTCTGTTGCAATTACCGGCGCTTTGGTCGAATCAAAGGGCGGAAATCAGGCTTTTGAAATTGTTGCCGAAACAGTTGAAATTTATTCTTTAGCGCCCGATGATTTTCCATTGCAGAAGAAAAAACATACCGATGAATATTTAAGAACGATTGCACATTTACGTCCTCGTACCAATAAATATGGTGCAGCTTTCCGTGTTCGCTCAGAATTGTCTTTCGCAATTCATAAATTTTTTAACGAGCGTGGTTTCCGTTACGTTCACACCCCGTTAATTACGGGATCGGACTGCGAAGGTGCTGGCGAAATGTTCCAAGTGACCACACTAGATTTGAACAATGTTCCTAAATTACCGAACGGACAAGTCGATTATAGCAAAGACTTTTTCGGTAAACCTGCACATTTAACCGTTTCAGGTCAATTAAACGGCGAAATGTATGCACTTGCGTTAGGTGATATTTATACTTTTGGTCCGACATTCCGTGCTGAAAACTCTAACACACCGCGCCATGCCGCAGAATTTTGGATGATCGAACCGGAAATGGCTTTTGCAGATATTAACGATGATATGGATTTGGCTGAGGATATGGTTCGTTATTGTGTTAAACATGTGACCGAAACTTGTGCCGAAGATATAGAGTTGTTTGCAAAATATGTCGATACAACTTTACCTGAAACCTTAAAAACAATCGTTGAACAAGGATTCGCTCGGATTACTTATACTGAAGCTATCGAAATTATGAAAAAATCAGGTAAGAAATTTGAATATACGCCGGAATATGGTATCGATTTACAAACCGAACATGAGCGTTATTTGGCAGAAGAATATTTCAAACGTCCGGTTATTGTTCGCGATTATCCGAAGGAAATTAAAGCTTTCTATATGCGGATGAACGAAGATGGTAAAACCGTTGCTGCTATGGATGTTTTGGTTCCGAGAATTGGCGAATTAATCGGCGGTTCTCAACGTGAAGAACGATATGATGTTTTAGTACAAAAAATTAAAGATATGGGAATGAAGGTCGAAGACTATGAATGGTATCTCGATTCGCGTAAGTTCGGTTCAGTTCCCCATGCCGGTTTTGGCTTAGGCTTTGAAAGAATGATGATGCTGTTGACCGGTATTGCCAATATTAGAGATGTTATTCCATTCCCGAGAACGCCAAACTCAATCAATTTCTAAAAATAAGGAGTTGAAATGCAAAAAATATTGTTTGCTCTGTGCTTATTGTTTGCAACAGCGGTATATGCTCAAGATATTGAACTCGATGTGACAGATACCGCTATAGGGGAAATACCTGCTGTTTATGAAAGTCAGAAAAGCCCCAATTTGCCAACGTGTAACGATGAGCAGCTCATTGCACAAACAATCGATTTTTTGCAAAAATATAACAAAGAAAATCCTGTTGATTCTTTATATGCTAAGCGCAACAGAGCTCTTCGTCTCCGCAGTGTTCGTGAATATGAGGAGCAGACAGTAGAAGGTTTTACCTCACAACAAAATCGCGCGGTTGCAGATAAGTTATTGATGACTAAAATTAATTTTAGCATGAACGATAGCGAATTTCGTATTTGTAAAAGTACAAGTACGAACGCTCGTTTTTCCCCTGTATATCTGCTGATATATGAAAATAAAAATGGAGAAACGGAGGTTCAAGTTATGAATTATTTGGATGTTCAAGTAAAAGATTTGATGTTTATTTTCAAGAGATAATTTTTTATCCACACCTCTTGAAATAAATTGCAAATTGTACTATTATCTCTCGTTGGGGTATGAGAAAAGTACCTCAAAGATGAGAATTGAAAGAAGGTCGAGTTTTAATGAGTCAAAATAACAGCTTAATGGTTTTGGAGCAAAGAGCAAATCTACCTGCCGTTATTGATAGTAACGGGCTTGTTGCTTATTTTGAAAAAATTAAAAAGTTTCCAGTTTTGAGCGACGAGGAAGAGCATAACCTTTTGATTGAGTTTAAGCAAAAAGGTAATTTGCAAGCAGCTCAAAGATTAATCACATCACATTTGCGTTTGGCTGCCAAAATTGCTATGTCTTATCGCAATTATGGATTGCCCTTGGCTGATTTGATTTCTGAGGCAAATATCGGTTTAATGCAGGCTGTGAAAAAATTTGATTTAGCTAAAAAAGTTCGATTATCAACCTATGCAATCTGGTGGATTCGTGCTGCTATTAATGATTTTATTTTACGCTCTTGGTCTTTGGTAAAAATAGGAACAGTCGCTGCTCAGAAAAAACTATTTTATAATTTGAACAGAATTAAAACACATCTCGGTATTTATGACAATTCTTTGTCTCCGGAAAATGTCAAATCAATTGCGAAAGAATTGGTCGTTGATGAAAAAGATGTTGTGGAAATGAATCAACGTTTGCACGCAGATGCTTCTTTGAATGTTGAGATAGGTGATGAGCAATCACAGGAGAGAATAAATCTTCTGGTTGATAATCGCGAAAATATCGAACAACGTTTAGCCAACAAACAAGAAATAGCTTATAAGCAAAAAGTTTTGGAAAAATGTTTGGCTAAGTTGGATGAGCGGTCTCAATATGTTATCAGAAATCGTATGTTGACGGAAAATCCGATTACTTTAGAAGAATTGGGAAATCATTTTAATGTCAGTCGCGAGCGCATCCGTCAGATTGAGAAAAAAGCTTTCGATACACTGTCTATGCTCGTTAAATCTGAAATGGCAGTAGAGGCAGCGTAAAATGGAAAATAATTCTGAAAGTTTAGTTCAAAAATTAAGCAAAAATATAGAGCAACATTTACAGCAAATGCGGGAATATAATCGTAAACATCCAAAAAGATGGGCGATTGTTCGCTTGTTTATGAAACAAAAATTTTATGACAGATTATCATAATTTAATTAACCAACTGAGCCAAGCCGGAATTGATTCTCCAAGATTAGAAGCCAGATTATTATTGGCTGATGTTCTAAAATGTGATGTTTCTTCTTCTGAAATTTTTAATACTGATTTAACCGAAAACGAAAAAGAAACATTAATACTCTTAATTGATAGAAGAATAATAAAAAAAGAACCTTT
>CAMHFM010000044.1 GCA_946184595.1 uncultured Azospirillum sp. | reverse complement strand
GGGATTGGGTGAACCAATTATAAACAGACGGATTATTAATGGAAAAACATTACGAGAGATTAAATTTAAATATGCTTTGTTTCCTCAAAAAAGCGGAAAATTAAAAACACCAGAAATTATCTTTAAAGGATATTATGTAACTGAAAATACACAGAATAAAAATGCTTTTGAAAGAATATTTAACCAAGGCTTTGTAAATATGGATTTCCTTGGAATGTTTGCAACAAGGAATCCTGTTACTCTAAAAGCAGATCCAATAATCGTAGATGTTAAATCGATTCCTGAAACCAGTAATAAATCTTGGTGGTTACCTGCTTCGAAAGTTTCTTTGACAGCTGAGTGGAATGATAAAAATCCTGTATTTCGTGTTGGAGAAGCTATCGGAATATCAGTTTATCTTAAAGCTATCGGAGTTATAGAAAATCAGTTGCCAGATATTAAGTTTAATGAGATTGATGGCGTTAAGCAATATCCGGAAAAGCCTATAACAATGGGATCAAAGAATAATGATAACATTATTTCTATCAAAAAATTCAGTAATGTTTTTATTCCTGAAAAACCTGGAAAGATAATTATTCCAGAATTAAGTGTCAGTTGGTATAATGTAAAAAGTGGACAGTTAGAAAAAGCTATTTTGCCGGCACAAACGATAATGGTTTTACCAGCTTCAGGAAGTAATGATACAAACAGAATGGAAGAAGAAATAGTAGAGCCGGAAGAAACACTTTCTCCACAGCCGATATCCACAAAAGAGAAAGAAGTTCAAAATGAGACTAAAGAGGAGAAGATCCTACCGATAAGTATATTGTTGCTGTTAACCTTCATTTTAGGCGTTATCGTCAGTTGGTTTTTCTTTGGTAGAAACAAAGAAAAAAGCTTAACTGTAAAAGATTATGTGAAAGAGGTGGAAGTAACAGCTTCATCTGAAAACATTAAAGATTTGAGAAATGTCCTTTTGGAATGGGCTCGATCGGTATATAATCAAAGTAAGATCAATAATTTGGATGAAATAAAAAAGTATGATGTTTCTTTTGCTTTTCAAGAACAATTAAATTTAATTAGCAAAGTACTGTATTCTGATCAAAAAGAAAAATTTGATGCAAAAGAATTTATAAGAGTTTTTAGAGAAGAACAAAAGCACCAAAAAAAACAAGCGGCTAATAAATTACCACTTCCTAAATTATATAAATAAAGACGTAAATTATTTTTTGCGAACTGTATATGCTGCATTAATAATGCGTTCGCGGCGAGAATCTGAAATATCGTCGTTAGCCGGCAGATTAAGTTGAGGTGCAATCGCCGTGATAATTTTTCCAGCGGTAGGAACCGTATTCCAACCGGAAGTTACAAACCCCCAAGTTTCTTTCGTTGCTTTAGGCTCATCCATCATTAAAAAGAGAGCATACTTAGGATCAGATACAGGAAATGTAGCTAAGAAAGAAGTCATAACTTTTTTATCTATATAACGACCGTTAACTAATTTTTGCGCCGTTCCGGTCTTACCTGCGACTTCATAACCAGCTACATTAGCACGTTTTCCAGAACCTTCAACAACGACACCACGAAGTAATTTTCGCATTTGCATAGATGTATTATAAGATAAAGTGCGATGAGATTCTTTATTTTGATTATTTTTAAGCAAAGTCGGAGAAAAATAAGTTCCACCATTAACTACTGAAGCAAAAGCTGAGATTAAGTGTAATGGGGTGATTGAAATACCATAACCGTAGCCAACAGTAGCAATTGTTGATTCACTCCAGTTCTTTTCGCTCGGAACCAGAGGAATACCTTTTTCAGCCAATTCAATAGATTTAATAGGCTTAAAAAATCCCATGTTATCCAGGAAACGACGTTGCTCATTTTTCCCTACGCGTAAAGCAATACGAGCAGAACCGATATTAGAGGAATAAATCAAAATTTCCGGTAAATCGAGCCAACGATTTTCTCCGCGATAATCTTTGATGATATTATAACGAAGTTTAAGAGGCTGTGTCGCATCAAATTTATCTGTTACTTTAACTTTTCCACTTTCCAAACCAAGGGCGGCATTAAATATTTTAAGAACAGATCCTGGCTCATAGACACCTTTGGTTGTAAAATTAAATTGTGCTCTTTCAGGAATGTTGTTGTTTGAATTAGGATCAAAATCAGGCAAAGAAATCATAGATAAAATTTCACCATTACGAACATCCATCAAAATAGCTGCAGCTCCTTCAGCGTGGAATTTATCAACAGCAGCAGCGAGTTCTGTACGAATGGTATCTTGTAATCCAGCATCAATACTTAAGCTTAAAGGAATATCAGACTGCGTTAGACGAGAATCGAGCTGTTTCTCAAGGCCCGAAATGCCTTCATTATCAATGTTTGTTGCACCGATAATATGAGCAAACAGATTTTTATGCGGGTAAATACGTTTTTCGCTTTTTTCAAATTCCAAACCCGGAATACCGAGAGCATTAATCTGGTATTGTTGTGAAGGTGTTAAATTGCGTTTGATATAAACAAATTTGCCTTTATGCAATTTTTGAAGAATGGTTTCGGTTGATAAATCTTCAAGAATAGCGGATAATTTTTGCGCAACAACAGATTTGTTACGAATTTTATGAGGCTGAGCATATAAATGAACGGTTGGCAATGATGTAGCGATAATTGTTCCGTTTCGATCAAGAATATCAGCACGTTTAATAGGATTGGCAGTATATTTTAAAATGTGCTTAAATTCATCATCTTGGGTATAATCAATTGCAGACGTGACGTCACGAGCCTGTATGATGCATAAGTCAAATAATCTAAAAACAAGAATCGCATAAATACAAAAGAAAGCAACAGAGGCCAAAGCAATGCGCGCTTTAACAGAATTAAGCGAGTCATTTTGATAAAAGTGTTTATTTTTATCAATTCGAATTTCTTCACCAGGTTGATAAAAATGAACCTTTTCTTTATGGAAAAAATACTTTCCCAACATACCTTTGCTTCTTTGCCTTACTAAATAATTACAAGCTACCGCTGGGCTTTAACAAGTTTTCTAAGTTCTCTGTTACGCTCAGCTTGGCGATTAATATTTTTTTGTGCTAACAATCTGCGATCGGATTCGGATTGTCTGTAATTAAATGGTAACTCAGAATAGTTAATAATTTGTTCAGCTCGGGCAGGATTTAAAGAAATATATTTCGAAGCTAAAGTTCTTAGCCTCTGAGGAGAGTTCAAATGGCTCCATTCTGCCTTAAGAACGTGGATTGATTTAACATCTTCCTGAATAGAGTTGTTAATACGATTTAATTCAGTTTCCAAATCTTGCACCTGATTCTTCAAAACAAACATGCCGACACCGACGAAAGCTGTTAGAACAACCAAAATACTTAATTTTGCTGTATCAGTACTATTCATAAACCGTTCCTTTCTGGTTCGTTATATTTTTTGAGCAAAACGCATTTTAGCAGAACGAGAACGGGGATTAATCTCTAACTCTTCTGGTGAGGGAAGAATCGCCTTAGATACGTTTGTTAAAATTGCGTCAGGGGTTAAGGTGTTTTGAGGAAGATAACGCGAAACATGGGCATTAGCTCCGGATTGCTCTTTGAAGAAGTTTTTTACGATTCTATCTTCAAGAGAATGGAAAGAAACCACCACAATTCTTCCCATAGGTTTTAAGAGTGAAACCGCGGCATTTAGACCGCTTTTTAATTCGTCAAGTTCATGATTGACGGCAATACGTAAGGCTTGAAATGTACGGGTTGCCGGATCAATAGCATTAGGTGTCCGATGAAGAACTGAATAGATAATATCAGCCAATTCAGTTGTTGTTTCGATAGGTTTTCTTTGGCGGAACGCGACAATTTTAGCCGCAATCTGACGGGATTTTCGTTCTTCTCCATAAGTGTAGATAAGATCAGCTAACTCTTTTTCCGGCATAGCATTAACAATATCCGCGGCAGTAGGACCAGAGCATGACATTCTCATATCAAGAGGAGCATTTTTTGAAAATGAGAATCCACGTTCAGCCTGATCAAGCTGCATAGAAGAAACGCCAATATCAAACATAAAACCATCAACCGAAGAAGAAATAAGATTGGCAATATCTCCAAAACAACCTTGCTTAAAATCAAAACGATTGCCATATGTTTTTTTTAATTCTTGAACACGAGGCAAAACGGTAGGATCGCGATCGATGGCGATAACTTTGCAATTTGCGTTAGTTAGAACGGCTTCAGTATATCCGCCATTACCGAATGTTGCATCAACGTATGTTTCACCATCTTTAGGCGTTAAATACTGTAAAACTTGAGGAAGCATAACAGGAAAATGTTTCTGATAGGAAGCTTTCATTAATCTTCCTCCCGATGAAACATTAAAGAAGGGCGATTCTTCATAATCTCAGCACGAATACGGGCTTCTTCTTTTTCCCAATTAATCGGATTCCAAATCTGAAATTTGCGACCTTTACCGACGAAAACGGCTGTGTCTGTAATCTGTGCATGCTTTAAGAGCTTTTCACTCAAAACAATACGCCCTGTGGAATCAAAAGTAAAACGACGCGCATCTCCAAAAATAAGATTAGTTAAATCATCTTGTGTTTGTGAGAAAAAATCTAAAGAAGATTCGATCTGATTTGCCAGTTTAGAGAGTAATTCTTCTGTACATCCTTCGATGCAAGGAGCACTCAAACTGCGATAACAAACAATATCAGTTGATAATTCTTTAACAATTTCGCGATAATCTGCAGGTAAGGAAACGCGGCCTTTTGCGTCGACTTTATTAATGATTGTATCTAAAAAGAGAAAAGATTTTCCCATTTCCTGCCCCTGATAAAAACTTTATGCTTTATGGTATAACATGGGAAAATATGGTAATCAATGGTATTTTTTAGTAATTTTTTAAGAGTTCGCCTTTTGTTCTTTAAATGAGTCTTGTATCTGTTATTGACAGAGACTTATAAAAAAACAAAAATTTTTTGCTAATATCTGAATAATTATTGCAATTATTAACAGATGTATTAATCTTCACCCATAAGGCAGTCGGATAGCTGCGCGGAGGAATGGAAAATCCTTTCGTGAGGAAAGTCCGAGCATCAAAGGAACAAAACACCGGATAACGTCCGGCTGGAGCAATCCACGGGAAAGTGCCACAGAAAATTACCGCCTGAATCTTCAGGTAAGGTTGAAAAGGTGAGGTAAGAGCTTACCGCACTGGCTGTAAAGTCAGTGGCAAAGGTAAACCCTGTTTGATGCAAGACCAAGTTAGGGAAGTACGATTTATCGTATTTTACGGAGTGTTCCTAATCCGTCCCAGAGGTAGGTCGCAATAAGCCGAATGGTGACATTCGGATTAGATGAATAGCTATCCCCTGTGTATTCAGGGACAGAACTCGGCTTATAGACTGCCTTATCTTTAAGGAGAAAAAAATGCAACATACATTGGAAAAAGAGATTTCAATTACCGGAATTGGGTTACATTCGGGATGCCAGGTTAAATTAGTTTTAAAACCAGCAGCCGCTAATAGTGGAATCATTTTTAAGCGTGTTGATATAGAGACACAACCAGAAATTAAAGCTCTCTATTCTAATGTGGTTGATACACGCAATTGCACCTGTTTGGGAGATAAAGAAGGACATTTGGTCAGCACAATAGAACATTTAATGTCCGCCCTTAGAGTATGTAGTATAGATAATGTCTTAATTGAAACGGATAATCAGGAAATTCCAATTATGGACGGAAGCGCTAAACCGTTTTATGAGATTTTATCTAAGGTAAAGCTTCAAGAACAACAAGCACCACGCAAAACAATAAAAATTAAGAAGAAAGTCGAATTCAAAGACAGCAAAGGAAATAGCGTCAGTTTATTACCGAATTCCGAAGATAAATTACATATGAATTTTAGTATTGAATTTCCTTCTCCGATTGTCGGACATCAAACATTTGATGGTGATATAACCCCTGAA
This sequence comes from uncultured Azospirillum sp., assembly GCA_946184595.1. Lineage (GTDB taxonomy): Bacteria > Pseudomonadota > Alphaproteobacteria > RF32 > CAG-239 > Scatocola. The sequence goes on along the minus strand of CAMHFM010000044.1, from coordinate 497 downwards.
ATTTTTGCTAAAGAAATAGCTCCTTGCCGAACATTTTGTGAAAAATATCAGGTCGATTATTTAAAATCTATCGGTTTGATAAAAGGAGGAAGTCTTGAAAATGCTGTTGTTTTAGATGGTGATACTTTATTGAACGAGGGCGGTTTCAGAGTTAAAAATGAATGTGTTAATCATAAAGTTCTGGACGCAATCGGCGATTTATACACGGCCGGTTATGTGATTTATGGTCAATATCAAGCCAACAAGACTGGACATTGGCATAATAATGAGCTATTAAAATTATTGTTTGCGGATTCTGCTAATTATCAAATTATATAAGGAGAAAATATGAGAAAATTCAAAGGACTGATGCTATGCCTCTGTGGAATTTCTTTACTGGGAGGCTGTGCCGGAGATAATAAAGAATCTTTAAGTGCGGAAGAATTATATACAAAAGCCTCGACGCAGCTTGAAGAAACCTCATATAGTCGTGCTGCTAAAAATTTTGAGCAGGTTGA
>CAMHFM010000043.1 GCA_946184595.1 uncultured Azospirillum sp. | reverse complement strand
TATTCTGTAACTCACTTTTACTAAGATTAGATTGAGAAAATTTTTCTAACAAATAAGGATGGTAAAAAAAGTTTTCAGGTTTATATATGTGGCTATATTTTTGATGATAATTTTCATATATACTAAATTGATGTTGCCAACTTTCTTCAGAATTCAAAATGTTTGTATTTATAAGCATTTATTTTGCTTCCTTTTAAGTATATGAACAAAGAGATAATTACGACGCAATCGCTTAAAATCCAAGTTTTTTTTACTGATAGTCGGCTTCTATGGCTTCTATTATATGTTTCAGCGTTGATTGCTCGATAAACGCACCTTTTTTGACCCACACGGTGGTGATGATATTATCTAACTCATAATCTTTGGAAATCTGGCGATAATTCTTTTTCATCGCCTCAATACACGGTGTAATATCAACTTTTGGACCGTCTAACTCCGGATTTAGCTCACCGCAATACATACAATCAACCACAATATCCGGTCTGAGTTTATCGGACTCATTAGTCATAAAAAGCTTATAAATACTTGACCCGCCGGAGATATACAAATCATGTTCAAACTCTTTGAGTTTCTTAACATCCGTGACCACAAAATGGTTTTGCGGGTCAGAGACTTCATAGTCCGCCTCAAACGTCAATACGATAATCTTGCGGTTGGGCAACGTGCGGTTGGGAAAAGTCTCATAAGTTGTTTGTCCGGCAAGCATATATTGCTCTTCCGTCAAACGACGAAAACGCTTAAAATCAGAAGAAATACGCCACGGAATATGTGGCCCTATTCCAATGATATTGTCATCTTTATGTCGACACCAAACAGCTATTTTCATGATTTTTCTCCTCACTCAAAACGCTATCACACTCATTTACTAAACACAAAAAAAAGCTGCGGTTTCCCCACAGCTTTTTAATTACATCGCAGTCAAAAGACGCCATTTGGTCCACCAACCGCCATGCTTCCACAAAAAATCATAATTTTTCGTTTCATAACGGTTTTTAAAGGCTTCTTGAATCAAGTACTTTCTGTTAGATTGGCTTGTAGTGTATTTCCACAAATCCTCCCAATCCACATGCTCAGGATAAGTCTCCAAAAACACGGAATTGAAACTGTGATTTTTGACAAAGACGTCAAATTGCTCATGCTCCAGAAGTTCCGCATACTCTTTAGCTTTATAGAGTTCATCGACATACCCTTTTTGCACACAATAGGCAATTATATCCTCTCGAGGCAACAGTGAATCGAAGGTACTTAGTTTATCCAAAAGCCATTCAACAAAACCGTGGTCAATCAGATACTTCCAACCATCAGGAACAGATAACACCGCTCCCGGATAACCTTGTTCCAAAGCAAGAGGGGCATACTTCTCAAAATCACACTTTTCAAGGGCAACCAGAGCCTGATAAGATTTTACATTTTCCAAAATCTCCGGCGCATTTTGAGCCAACAAATCAAATTGCTTGCGACCTAAAAGCACGTTCCACAACTTAAGTTGTACGCATTCATCATTCGTCGGATAATCGTCAGGCAAAAGTGACTCAAACTCTGGCAAAACATCAGCCAAATCAGTAATCTGAAAATACGCTTTCATCCAAGGGACAACGTCTTTTTCAACATTCTCAGAAACAAGCAAAATTTCCTTAATGACCTTATCGCTGTACTCGAAAAACACCATACTTGTCAGCATAAATCCGGACAATGGCATCCCCGCTTCCAGCAATTCTTTGAACTTATCTGTTTGATGATGTTCCAAACAATACCAAGCCATAAATTCATTTTGCTGCGATAAATTTAACGGAATAATGTTTTTATAATTTTCCATAAACAATATAATTAATTAATAATTCGTAATTTGGCGCTTACTATAATAACTTTCATATGATTTGTCAACGCACCTAAAACATAAATCCAGCTTGCAAAATAGAAATAATTCAGTATAATAACAAACGCTGTTTACAGCTATGACACTAGAGGCTGCATGAAATAGGCTGGTTAGACCCGGGGGCAGTACCCGGCATCTCCACCATCTATGGGGATGAAACAGGATTGATGGGAAGTAATAAAGATGTAATGCTGTGTTCGGTGAGATACCACCGTTATCGGTTCAACTTAAAATGAATGCTAACGATAATAACGTAGCACCAGTTGCTTTAGCTGCTTAGTTTAAAGTGACGAACTTAAATTCTTAAAACTTTGGTTAGTTTTAAGTGGGGGAGAAGCCACCTAGCAACAGAACGGCTTACTTTTTTGATATATGGTGGGGTAAAATGTCCGAATATTTAGATGAAATTAATTATGATAAACTGATTGAACTATCTCTCAAACAAGTTATTGTTGAAGCTTTGAAAATTGCTGAAAGACAAGGACTTCCGGGAGAAAATCATTTTTACATTACATTTAAAACCGACCATCCTCGCACCCAAATATCTAAGGGTTTACTCGCACAATATCCCCATGATATGACGATTGTTATCCAACACCAATATTCAAACTTAATCGTCAACAAAGATTCTTTTTCTATTGATTTGAGTTTCAACGGTATTCCGCAAACTTTAATCATTCCTTTTGATGCCATTACTTATTTTGGCGATCCTTACGCTAAATTCGGCTTAAGTTTTGCTACCAAAGATTCAGAAACACCTTACGGCAATGAAGAAAATGAAGCTCCTCGCAAAGCTTCCGGAGAAATTGCCAGCGTTGTTTCTATTGATGCTTTTCGGAAAAAATAAATGCGTAAACGCTCCGTTATCATTGCTGGTCGTCATAATACCAGTATTTCTCTGGAAGATGAATTTATGGCCGAATTAGAAAACATTGCCGCAAAAGAGCATAAAACCATCAACGATATTGTTACCGAAATCGATGAAACGCGTACTAATCCTAACCTTTCCAGCGCTATCAGAGTTTATATTTTGAATTATATCAAGCAGCAAAATAAAAAGTGTTGAGTTATCAAACTCAACACTTTTTTCATTCAAAGCTTAATCGCAGGACGTCCACCCAGACAACTTCCGGTTCTCGAGGTTTGAAAAATGCGCTCCTTCTGTAAATCGACACAAGAACATGCCTCATCTTCCATTTGACACCAATCAGCCCCGAAAAACTCATCTCCCCTAACCTGCTTCAAAAAAGCATTAACGGTTTTGAGATGCGGAAGGACATAATCCTTATAAAACGAAGCCGGCAACAACTGAGGATTCTGCCCTAAATAATAGCGTTTACGAGCAATACTCTCTGCCTCGGCATACTGTGCTGCTTTGCCTGTATCAGACAGACTAATCAGCCAACCTTGCCAATAAAAAGCATTAGCCCCCTTAACTCGATCCTCATAGTACCACGAACGATAACCGTCTGTGTAATGTAGTTCAAACGGCAACTTCTGACGCTCTGAAGCCTTAACTTTCAAAGTATAAAGGATTTCATCGGTAACATGATGCTCCTGTAAAAGCTGTAACAAAGAAGATATTAAGCGATTAGGCGCTTTCACATTCTTATCCCCCAAACAAATACGAACATCATCTTGAAAACCGTTCGTTTCGATAAAATTCAGAAACGATTTAATTGTTTGATCCTTATTCATAAGCGATATGAGTTTAATAATTAAATAATAGTATTTTAGTGAGTGGATATATAACGCCCTTGCAATCAAAAGTCAATTATAAAAAAAGCCGCTGCAAGCGGCTCAAAAACTATATATGTACTTTTACCACGACTTTTTTAACGAGAGCATTTTTCTTATTTTTTATCGCCGGTTTATGCGCATCCTGCGGAAAAAACACTAAAAATTCCCCTGTTCTCAAAATATAATTGTCTGCATTTTCACTACCGTTTAAAAATTCAATATCTTTTGCTTTATCATAATCTGTTGCCATAGTGCAATGATCATAATTATCAACACCACACACTTCTTCACCATTAATCATATATTGAATATCAATATAATCTTTATGTGCCTCAAACAATGCATCATCCTTTGTTTCATATGTTTGAATATTAGCGTATATTTCCGTATTTTTAATACTATATTTACCATCCGGCATTTCTTTAAGATTATTCGTTTTTAACCAATTGAATCCCTCTTTTAGATTATCGGAAATATTTTCATAAATATAACTTTTCTCAAGTATGTCTTTAATCATTGCAGCTCCTTTTAGCAATTTCTTATTTTTCGAACAATATCAAACACACAATAAAGCCGCTAATCAGCGGCTTTATTATTATATTTCTTCATCTTCTAAGGTGTCATCAGCAAAATCATCTGCGGAATTATCTTCCAAAAGCAAATTATCCTGCTCAATCTCGATCTTTTTACGACGACCACGACGTTTTTTCTGCGGTGTTTTGCGTTGAACAGCCCCGATAATATAATTACCGGCAACTTTATAGAGATCAACCAAATGTCCGTTATACATATGATCTCCCTCTTCCAACAAAGCAAAATCGACATCAACATTTCTCTGCGTGTTCAAACGACGTGCCAAAGTTGAAACACTGGATGGTGTTACAATTTCATCAGCACCACCTTGAATAATCAGACCTGATGTCGGACAAGGTGCTAAAAATGAAAAATCTTTTTCATTTGCCGGAGGAGAAACTGCAATAAAATTATTAATATCTGGACGACGCATCAATAATTGCAACCCTATCCACGCCCCGAAAGAATAACCAGCAATCCAACATTGTCTGGCTTCAGGATTAACAGATTGTAACCAATCAAGAGCAACCGTTGCATCTGATAATTCACCAGGACCATCTTCAAAATTACCTTGAGAACGTCCAACACTGCGGAAATTAAAACGTAATACGGAAAAACCAAGATTTTGGAAACAACTGAACAACGTATAAACGACCTTATTATTCATTGTTCCGCCATATTGTGGATGCGGATGCAAAATCAAAGCGACAGGCGCACTCGGATTTGAACTTTGATGGTAACGCCCTTCCAAGCGTCCGGCATGACCATTAAATAAAACTTCTGTCATTGTGTGTCTCTTTATTCAAAATTAATTTTTTTCGTATTATATAGAAACAAATATTATCTATCTATTAACATTAATTCAGGAATGTAACATAAAATGAATACAAAATACAAGACAATTTTAAATGATCTTGATGCGATTCTTTCCAGAGACCCTGCTACAAACAGTTATTTAGAAGCTCTGCTCTGTAATTCAGGCTTTCATTGCATATGTATTTATCGCTTAAATCATTGGCTTTGGAACCATAATTGGCATATATGTGCGCGATTATTATCACAAATAGCGCGTTTTTTGACTGGAATAGAAATTCATCCAGCTGCTAAAATCGGTCATGGCTTCATGATTGACCACGGAATGGGTGTTGTCATCGGTGAAACAGCTGAAATCGGTAACAATGTAACCCTTTATCATGATGTAACATTAGGCGGGACAACTGTTTTCGATAAAAACGGCAAAATACGCAGTAAAAGACATCCGACAATAGGAAACAATGTTATTATCGGCTCTGGCGCTCAGATTTTGGGACCGATTAAAATCGGTAATAATTGCAAAATAGGTTCTAATGCTATTGTTATCAAAGATGTTAAAGAAAGCTCAACCGTCGTAGGTTTCCCTGCCCACTTGGCCGAATCCTCAAAAAACAAAAAATTCTGCAGTTATGGATTAGATACGTTTTCAACAGATGAATTAAGTGAAACAATTATTAATTTAACGGAAAACATCCATAATTTACATGCAGAAATAGAAGCTCTAAAGAAAAAAATTAAATAAAAACTAACTTTTATGAAATATATTAAATGTAACGGAAATGTAACTATTATTTTGTTAAAAAATATAGTATTATAAATAATAAGAAAGACTTTTGACGGAGGCTGGCATGAATAAATATATTGCAACAGCGGCATTTTTAGGATGTTTTGGCTTGATAGCTGCAGCTCAGGCACAGTTATCTGATAATCCTTGGGTTCACCCGAATGACGGCTATTTTGAAGAGGTCGCAAGTCAACCGACTCCTGACAACACAGTAGCTCCGGTTTATGCGGATAATGCCAGCAACGGAGAAATTCTCCCTGTAGATCCTTGGGCTAAGACTCGTGATACAAGCGGCGTAACAACTTGGCGCGGCTCTGCCCAACATGGTAAGTTAAATTATATTGGCGAAGCAACTTCTTGGGACGGAAATCCGGCTGGTGGACAAGAATTAATGCCTGAAGTTAATCGCCACAATATGTTGGTATTTACAGAACACCTCCGTAAAATGGGATATAAAATTCCAGATAGTTATGATCAAAACATAAAGAATATGCCTCAAAACTATAAACGTCGTTTAGAGAATAGTTTTGCAGACTTAAATCAATCTCACGATCCTATCAGCGAAAGTTTCAAAATGATTCTAAATTCATTTGAAGATGGTACTGGATTGGATGTCAACAACATTGTTTTCAACACAATGGATCTTTTAGGAACAGATTAGGGTTATTCTTATGAACAAATTTTATATTATAC
>CAMHFM010000042.1 GCA_946184595.1 uncultured Azospirillum sp. | reverse complement strand
CCCAATCTTTATTTTTTCGCAACAAAAATTTTCATAAATTTGTTTGCTTATCTTTCTCTGTAATTTTCGGCTTTTCCAACGACAATATCACATTCAAATTGCGTTAAATCTGTTATTGGTTCTTGTAAAATAACAGCAGATTGAATTAAAAACATTTCATTATACCAAGAAACCAACTCGGCTGTTTGTTCTAAACCTTGATTCCATACTTTGAAGGCAACAAAATCCGGCTCACACTCACTTATCAGCATAGACTCATGCCGACGATTGCGAGAAATAACACCTAAAGCTCTATCTCCTATTTGTTTGCGCGCAAAATTAACATCTTTGGCACAATGCTCACTTTTACTTAAATCCACCAAAACACCATCTGCATCATATTTTTTGCACGCATCATAAACATCTTCACCCGTCATCAAAAATAATTTATGATGATATTTTATTTCATTTACCAACTCTTTTATTTCTGTTTCCGGTAACGAAGAATCGATAACAAAACATTCAAGGTTAGCGTCTTGAATTAAAGTTTTATCTTTATTTGTTATGTTAACTATAAACTTTTGCATAATTTTTCTTTGTCTCTTGATATATTTTTTTTCTTACTTATTATGTTCTTGCACTATATTTGATTAATTGATGAAAAGAAAGATAATTTTTCATGAGCAGTAAAAATATTTCATTATCAGAAACAAATCTTGCTTTTAAGGAATTATCCGGCGCCTTATCAGAATGTTCTCAGATTTTAAATGAGAAAAAGATTAATGCCGAACAGAAAGATATTACTTATAAAAAACAATTAGAGAATGCTCAACAAAAGATTGATATGTTGCGACAAAGCTCTCAGAATGCCATTAATAATATTAATGAGCTTGCTGCAAAATTGGATAAAGCATTGGGGTAAAATATGTCACAAGTTACTATTACTATTAATTCTCGTGAATATGCTGTTGCCTGTGAAGATGGGCAAGAAGTCAGCATTATTAAACTGTCTCGCATATTAGATGAAAAAGCCAAATTATTAACACAAGGTAGTCAGCAGGTTAATGAGAATATGTTGTTGGCTATGATTGGCTTATTATTAGCTGATGAACTGACTGAATTAAAGAAGAGTATTACTAACGGAACAACCCCTTCTGCAGCAACTATTATTCAAGGATATAATGATGAAGATATAGCTGCCTTAGATAATACATTGTCGAGTCAGGTCAAGGGACTCACGGAACAGATAAATTCTCTTGCAAATCAAATAAAATTGTTGTAATTTAATGGCATGGGAAGGTTACTGTCCTGCGCGTGTTGCCGCAGATCTTCCGAGCCAACATTTTTATATAGGGAACTGTCTCTGAACGAATCGTGGTTCGTTTATATGGTGCCCACCTTAGAGAAGCGGTTCGACAAGAGTGTAAATATACGGCAGGATGGTTCTTCCTCAAAAACTCCGCATTACGGAGTTTTTTTGTTGATAGGAATAAGTTCATGAAAATAATCTATTGCGGAGATGTTGTTGCTCGTGCCGGAAGAGAAGCTGTTTTAAGTAATCTTTCAAATTTAAAAAAACAATATAAACCTGATGCTATTATCGTTAATATTGAAAATGCCGCACATGGTTTTGGTGCAACTCCCGGAATTTGTCGTGATTTTTTAGATGCCGGAATCGATGGGTTGATTACCGGTAATCATGTATGGAATCAAAAAGAGCTCGTTCCTTTTTTAAACGATTGCAAGGTTATTATTCGCCCGCTTAACTATGGTTCAAACAATCCCGGACGTGGTGCAACTGAACTTTTACTGGCAAACGGACAAAAACTTCTTATTGCACAAGTTGCCGGGCGACAGTTTATGGAACCGTCAGATAATCCTATCAATGCCGTTGATGCTATTTTGAAAAGTTATACTTTAGGTAAAAATATTAATGCTATTCTGATAGATATGCACGCTGAAGCCACCTCAGAAAAATTAGCTCTCGGCTATTATCTTGATGGTAAAGTTTCTATTGTTGCCGGTACGCATACACATGTTCCGACGGCTGACGCTCGGATTTTGCCACAAGGAACAGCCTATATTACTGATGTTGGTATGTGCGGTGATTATAATTCTGTTTTAGGTTTTGAAACCGAGGAACCGATTGCCAGATTATCAGATAAATATACCGGTGGCAGATTATCTCCGGCCAGAGGGAAAGGAACGCTTTACGGTATTTTTGTTGAAACTGATGATACAACCGGTTTAGCAAAATCTATCGAGCAAATTAAGCTGCTATCTTCTCAGCAATAGAATCTAAAGCACCAGAAATAACGCTTATATCCTCATCACTTCCCAATCTGTGATTTGAATATTTCAATAATTGTATTGTTACATTATTGCCTTGAATGGCTTGCGAAATTTGCAAAGCTTTACGCCAATCCAATGAAGCATCTTTTTGACCTTGAATCAGTTGTACCGGGCAAGTTACGTTAACCGTACGATTTAACATTTGATTCTCGCGTCCTGTATCCATCAATTTTTTTGTAAAAATATATGTAAAATCATCATTGGTAAATTCCAGACGGCCTTGTTTTTCAATGGTTTCATTTTGCTCCGGTGTTAAATATTTATCTTGCAAATCAATTGTAAAATCAGGTGCAGCAGCCAAGCCCAACATTGCTTTCACTCTTTCCGGGCGTTCTTCGGCAGCAATCAAACTCAACCATCCGCCTAATGAAGAGCCAACAACAACAATATCGCCCTCAATCATTGTATCAATAACTTCTAAAATTTGTGCTTTCCAGATATTTATGTCTGCTTTTTCATAATTGGCACTATCCGACCCGTGTCCAATCAATTCATAACGGAAGAAATTGATATTATTTTTAACACACCAATCACGCACGGCATCTGGTTTTCTTCCCCACGGATCAGAATATAAACCATGCGTGTATAAGACTGTAAAACTGTTAATTTCTGCTGATTTTGCTTTTATATGTTCAAATTTCGTTGTAAATTGTCCTAAAAATTGGTGTTCAGTCATATCTTGACACTCCTTGTGGTATATACTTATTGCTGAGGATATTAACAAAAAAAATGTTTAAAAGTAAAGAAGAAAAAGCGCCTGTGGTTTTACAGGTTTTGCCTGAGTTAGAAATGGGCGGTGTTGAAATCGGAACAACGGAAATTGCTGACGCTTTAGTTGCTCACGGTATTAAAAATTTTGTCGCCTCAAAAGGCGGACGTCTCGTTCATGAATTAGAGAAAATTCAAGTTCCTCATTTTACTCTGGATTTAAAAACCAAAAATCCGATTAAAATGTATTTTAATTCAAAAAAATTAGAAAAGATTATTGTTGAAAATCAAATTAACATTGTTCATGCGCGGTCTCGGGCTCCGGCTTGGAGTGCTTATTGGGCTGCCAAACGTGCCGGTGTTCATTTTATGACAACCTATCATGGCACATATGGTCTCGGGCCTTTCGGTATTAAAAAATTATACAACCGTGTTATGACATATGGTGAGCGAGTCATTGCTATTTCTAACCATATTAAAAATCATCTGCTCAAAAATTATAAAATTGATCCGGATAAAATTCGTCTTGTTCATCGTTGTGTTAATACCATACGCTTTAATCCTGACAGCGTCACACAAGCGCGTAAAATAAATATGGTTACAGATTATAATATTCCTGACGACAAACCTGTTATCTTGCTTGGCGGCAGAATTACGCATTGGAAAGGACAACATCTCCTGATTAAAGCTTTGGCAAAAATGAAATCACAAGATTTTTATTGCATTATTGCCGGCGATGATCAAGGCCGTGAAGATTATTTAAAGTACTTAAAAAGATTGGCAAAAAAATATAATCTGACTTCTAAAATTGGTTTTTATGGAAAAGTTTTAGATATGTCCGCATTAATGAGCGTTTCAAGCGTTATCGTTTCAGCAGCTATTGAGCCGGAAGCTTTCGGTCGCATTTCTGTTGAGGGACAAGCCATGGGAAAGATTGTGGTTGCATCAAATATCGGCGGCTCGCTTGATACAATTACCGACGGTGTTACAGGCAAATTCTTTGAAAGCAATAATCCTTATTCTTTAGCTGAAGCGCTTGATTGGGCATTAACCCGCACAGATATAGAACGTCAAAAAATTGCCGAAGCCGGCATTAAAAACGTTCAAAATAACTTCACAAAAGAGATTATGTGCGACAAAACTATTGCAGTTTATAAAGAACTGGTTTAGTTTATTGGAGTTCGTTCTCAATGAGGACGATGTGTTTTAATTTTAATAAATAAAGGAATTTAATATGGTTGCGATTAAACTTCCCGACGGAAGTGTTTTAGATATGGAGAGCGGTGTCAACGGTTTTGACATTGCCAATAAGATTAGTGCAAACTTGGCCAAAGCGGCTTTAGCTATTAACGTTAACGGAACATTACAAGATTTAAGCACTCCTATCACTACCGACGCAACCGTGACTATTATCACCGGCAAGGATAAGGAAGGTTTACACATCTTACGTCATACTTGCTCACACGTTATGGCTCAGGCGGTTAAAGAGTTATGGCCTGACGTTCAAGTTACAATCGGACCGGCTATTGAAAACGGTTTTTATTATGATTTTTCACGTAAAGAACCTTTTACGACAGAAGACTTTGCCAAGATTGAAGCGAAAATGCACGAGATAGTTAAACGTGATGAAAAGTTAGAACGAATCGTTATGCCGCGTAATGAAGCCATTAAATTTTTCAAAGATTTAGGTGAAAATTATAAAGCCGAAATTATTGAAGATTTACCTGAAAGCGAAACAATTTCTCTTTATCGTCAAGGTAATTTTACAGATTTATGCCGTGGTCCGCACGTTCCATCAACCGGTAAAATCGGTGATGCTTTTAAGTTAATGAAGGTCGCCGGTGCTTACTGGCGCGGTGATTCTACCAAAGAAATGTTGCAACGTATTTATGCAACAGCTTGGGCCAGCAAAAAAGAATTAGATGAATATATTACCATGATGGAGGAAGCTGCCAAACGTGACCACCGCAAGCTCGGTCGCGAGATGGATCTTTTCCATTTTGAGCCGGAATATGCTCCGGGTGCCGTTTTCTGGCATGATAAAGGTTATAAAATTTATCGTAAATTGATTGAATATATGCGTAATCGCCAAGAGCACAACGGCTATATCGAAATTTCGACACCACGCGTGATGGATCGTGTTTTATGGGAGACATCAGGTCACTGGGAAAAATATGGCGCGCACAACTATTCCGGTCAGACAGAAGATAAAAAATGGTTCTGTATTAAACCGATGAACTGTCCGGGCGGATTGCTCGTCTATAAACAAGGGATTAAGTCTTATCGTGATTTACCGTTACGTGTGGCTGAGTTCGGTAAAGTTAACCGTTATGAGGCTTCCGGTTCATTAATGGGCTTGATGCGTGTTCGTGAATTTACGCAAGATGATGCACACATTTTCTGCACACCGGAACAAATGGAAGAAGAATGCATTACAACCTTAAAGTTGATTTTCAATATCTATGAAGATTTCGGGTTTGATAAGGTTAAGATTTATCTGTCAACACGTCCTGAAAAACGTATCGGTTCTGATGAGATTTGGGATTTATGCGAAAAATCTTTGGCTCATGCTTTGGAAAAACACGGTTATGAGTACGAAATTAACGAAGGTGAAGGTGCTTTCTATGGTCCTAAATTAGAGTTCATCTTAAAAGATGCAATCGGTCGTGAATGGCAATGCGGTACCATTCAGGTTGATATGAACTTACCGCAACGCTTTGATATTTCTTATATCGGCGAAGATGGCGAAAAACATCAACCGGTGATGTTACACCGTGCATTGTTTGGCTCTATTGAACGTTTCCTCGGCATTTTGATTGAAAACCATGCCGGACGTTTGCCTTTGTGGTTGTCTCCTGAGCAAGTCGTTGTCGCTCCAGTTACTTCTGACTTTGATGCTTATGCCGAAGAAGTCGCTAAGAAATTGAATGCCGCAGGATTGAAAGCAAAGACAGATTTACGTAACGAAAAGATTACTTATAAAATTCGTGAACACTCTGTTGCTAAGATTCCGGTTATTGCCGTTGTCGGTGCTAAAGAACAGGAAAATAAAACCGTTACTATTCGCCGTATCGGTTCTGATAAACAGGAAGTTTTGAGCTTGAACGACTTAATTGCAAAATTGGTTGAAGAAGCCAAAATGCCGCATATGGAGGAGTAAAATATTTTCCAAACAAAAAAACGGTGGATTGTTCCACCGTTTTTTTATGAGATATGGTCCGATATATATCGGATAATATCTCCGACCGTTTTAAAATATCTGACTTTCTCATCCGGGATATGAATCCCAAATTTCTTCTCCAGATCGATAATGAGCTCTATTAAGCTCAGACTATCGACCATGAGGTCATACTGTAGAGAAGCATCATCTGTTACCGCCTCTGCTGGGAAATTGAGTTTATCCATAATAACTTGGCGTACTCGCTCCGGTAAAGGTTTATTAGATACACTGAGAAGCCCTCTCTTTGTCCATGATTCAACAATTTTTTTACGTTGAATACCCAACTTGTCAACTAAAGCATCAACTTCTTTAATTTTTTTAAGCTCT
>CAMHFM010000041.1 GCA_946184595.1 uncultured Azospirillum sp. | reverse complement strand
TCCAAAAACATATTGTTGATAATATTGATGAATTTGTTCCTTGTCGAGAAGAACAAACGCAATCAGGAAATGAAGACGATCCTTTAAGCACATTGTTAAGCCGGATCAATAAACCTGACGAAGATAAATTTTCAAAATTAAAAGTTAATGTAATTGTTAAAAATGAAAAAGATTCCGGTGCTCCGATTGTCTTGCTTGATCACCCGACACAAAGCAATTTAGTTGGTAGAATTGAGCGTATTCAACAATATGGCGCATTGATTACAGACTTTACTTTAATTAAAGCCGGCGCTTTACATCGTGCTAACGGAGGTTTTCTATTAATGGATGCACGCAAACTTTTGGTGCAGCCTTATTCTTGGGATTCGCTAAAACGTGCTTTAGCTTCTAAAACGGTAAAAATAGATTCCCCGGCAGATGAAAGTACTTTTATGACGATTACACTTGATCCGGAACCGATTCCATTAGATGTTAAAATCATTTTAACCGGAGATGAAGAGTTATTTGATTTATTATCTGAAAAAGATCCTGATTTCCGTGATTATTTTAAGGTTGAGGCAGATTTTGGAATTTTAATGGATAGAACGGAAGAAAATGAGCAAGAATATGCAAAATTAATCGGTTCTTTGTCAAAGAAAAAGAAAATCAGATCTTTAAACAAACAAGCAGTGGCTCGAATTATTGAATATTCATCACGTTTGGCTGAAGATTCTGAAAAATTGTCGGCGCACATTACCTCTATCGGAGATTTGTTGAGAGAAGCAGATTATTGGGCGCGTAAATCAAAATCTAAACAGATTGGTAAAAATCACATAGAACAAGCTATTTATGAGCAGAATTACCGTTCCGGACGCATTAAACAAGCAATGATTGAGCAAATTGATAAAGGAACCATTCTCATGGATGTTGAAGGTAAACGGGTAGGGCAAATTAATGGTTTGGTCGTTTATAATTTCTCCAGAAATTCTTTTGGCAAACCTTCTCGTATTACAACCCAAGTTCGTATGGGAAAAGGAGAATTTATCGATATTGAAAGAGAAATTGAATTAAGCGGGCCGATTCATACAAAAGGTGTCTTAATTTTATCTTCTCTTTTAGCAAATCGTTTTGCAAAAGAATCTCCACTATCTTTGTCGGCATCTATTGTTTTTGAGCAATCTTATGGTGGTGTTGACGGCGATAGCGCTTCTTCGACGGAATATTATTGCTTATTATCGGCAATTTCAAATATTCCGATTAAACAAAGCATAGCTGTGACGGGTTCTGTTAACCAGTTTGGTGAAATTCAGCCGATTGGTGGGGCAAATGAAAAAATTGAAGGTTTCTTTGATGTTTGTGCTCACAGAGGTCTGACAGGAGAACAAGGTGTTATTATTCCGAGAACAAATATTACATCATTAATGCTGAGAGAAGACATTCTTCAAGCTGTAGATGAAGGTCGTTTCCATATTTATGCAATTGATACGGTCGATGATGGTATCGAAATTTTAACAGGTATTCCGGCCGGTAAACCGAATGCCAAAGGTGAATATCCTCGAGGAACAGTTAATTATGAAGTCAAAAAAGGATTAGAGCATTACTATAAACGTTATGTTTATTATGCGAGAGAAACACATGGCTGCCTAGGCAGATAAAGAAAAAGCCCTGAATAAAATTCGGGGCTTTTTTGTTACTTTCTTTTGAGGACAGGAACGTCGTTGTGCTTTAATCGAGCACTTCTTTGAGATTGTCCGCAAGATCGTTTAACACCCTTCTGGCTAACCAGACATCTTCCTTGTTGTGTTTTAGGAGAAGAAGACGAATCAAAAAACTCCTGTTTCTGATCTTCATTCTTTGTAACAGGCAATAGATGGAAACACCTGATCGGAAAACACAAAAAAGTCCCTACCACATAAGAGACGTAACGATGAAATACATCTGACATAGTAATAACGATTTAATTTATTAATAAGAATAAAAACAAAATAAATTTAAGAGGATAATCTGATTTGTCAAGATATAAAAAAACGCGGCATTAAATACCGCGTTTTTTTATGGAGTTGAAAAGCAATATTACTTAACTTCTTCAAAATCCGCATCAACCACTTTTTCATCAGCAGTCGAGCTTCCTGGATTAGCTTCAGCGCCTTGAGCTTGAGCGTTTGTCGCATCAGGAGCAGCTTGCTTATACATAGCTTCACCAAGCTTTAAAGAAGCCTGCATTAAAGTTTCTGTTTTTTCTTTAATAGCATTCAAATCTTCCCCTGCAGCAGCCGATTTCAGTGCATTCATAGCATCTTCAATAGCTGATTTTTCTGCAGCACTAACTTTATCTCCATGTTCTTTTAATGTTTTTTCTGTTGCATGGATCAAACCTTCAGCTTGGTTTTTAGCTTCAACAAGTTCTTTCTTTTGTTTATCGGCTTGAGCGTTAGCTTCAGCATCTTTAACCATTTTTTCGATATCAGCATCACTTAAACCACCGCTGGCTTGAATACGAATAGCTTGTTCTTTGTTTGTTGCTTTATCTTTTGCAGATACATTAACAATACCATTTGCATCAATATCAAAAGTAACTTCAATTTGTGGCATACCGCGAGGAGCAGGCGGAATACCAACCAAATCAAATTGACCAAGCAATTTGTTATCCTGAGCCATTTCTCGTTCACCTTGGAAGACACGAATAGTAACAGCTGTCTGTCCATCTTCAGCAGTAGAGAAAACTTGAGATTTACGCGTTGGAATGGTCGTGTTACGATCGATTAAACGAGTAAATACACCACCTAATGTTTCAATACCTAAAGACAATGGGGTAACATCAAGTAATAAAACATCCTTAACATCACCTTTTAAAACACCACCTTGAATAGCGGCACCGACAGCAACGACTTCATCAGGGTTAACACCTTTGTGCGGTTCTTTACCGAAAATTTCTTTAACTTTTTCTTGAACTTTCGGCATACGAGTCATACCACCAACCAAAATAACTTCACTGATTTCACTAGCTTTAATACCGGCATCAGCCAAAGCTTTCTGGCAAGGTTCAACAGTGCGCTCAATCAAGTCTTCAACCAAAGATTCGAGTTTTGCACGAGTCAATTTAATATTTAAGTGTTTCGGACCGGTTGCATCTGCTGTAATAAACGGCAAATTAATATCTGTTTGTGTAACGGAAGAGAGCTCAATTTTAGCTTTTTCAGCAGCTTCTTTAAGACGTTGTAAAGCTAAACGGTCATTTTTCAAATCAATACCGCTTTCTTTCTTAAATTCGTCAGTCAAATAGGTAACTAAACGCTGGTCAAAGTCTTCACCGCCAAGGAATGTATCACCATTTGTTGATTTAACTTCAAAGACGCCATCACCGATTTCCAAAATAGAAATATCAAAAGTACCGCCACCTAGGTCATAAACGGCAATTGTACCATTAGCTTTTTTATCCATACCATAAGCTAAAGCAGCTGCCGTTGGTTCGTTGATAATACGCAAAACGTCTAAACCAGCAATTTTACCGGCATCTTTTGTTGCTTGACGTTGAGAGTCATTAAAATATGCAGGAACAGTAATAACAGCCTGTTCAACTTTTTCACCAAGATAGCTTTCGGCATATTCTTTAATTTTTTGCAAAACAATAGCAGAAATCTGGGATGGGGCATATTTTTCGCCTTTCACTTCAACCCACGCATCACCATTGTCACCATTGATGATTTTGAACGGAACCAAAGCTTTGTCTTTTTCAACTTCAGGAGAGTTGAAACGACGACCGATCAAACGTTTAATAGCAAACAATGTGTTTTCAGGGTTTGTGACAGCTTGACGTTTTGCAGGAAAACCAACCAAACGCTCATCATCAGTAAAAGCAACCATAGAAGGCGTTGTTCTTGCACCTTCGCTGTTCTCAAGAACCTTAGGTTCTTTACCATCCATAATAGCAAAACAAGAGTTTGTTGTACCCAAGTCAATACCTATAACTTTATTGCTCATAGTTTATTTCCTCTAATAAAATTGAATTGTAATTCTTTCTATAAACTTATATAGGGAGCAAAAGAAGCAGGTGCAAGTCTGATCAGAAAAAAAATATAAAAAATTTTATTTAAAATTAAAATACTGTATTTAAGACAAAAGATTATAAGTTATTTTATGATATAACCGGTTGAATTTTCAATAACAGATTCGGCTAAAGCCAAATCATCTGAAGTACAGGCGTAAATGCGGTACAAAGGTTCACCGGCATCAACGATATCACCAATTTTCTTAAATAAATCGATTCCGGTTCCTGGGTATTGACGAACACCGGCCCAGATTCCGATACGATTAATTTGGGCGTTATCAATTTCTAAAACTTCACCACTTTGTGGAGCTAAAACATCCCGAGTGAAACTCCCTAAAACAGGAGCCTCTTTCTTTCCTTGTGCTTTAATAATATCATTAAGTTTTTCAAGAGCCTGTCCAGATCGCAAAATTTCTGCTGCAGTATTATATCCTTGTCCGCCGCGCAATTTAGGATCAAATTCCAAAATACGACCAGCCAAAAATAGTGATTTTTCTAATAAATCTTGAGGCGCATTAGGTTTGTTCTTTAAAACTTGAACCACATCGCGCGCTTCTAAAACAGCACCAATTCCGTTACCGATAGGCTCTCTGCCATCTGTAATAACCGTTTCAACATGAACGCCAAGATGATCTCCCGCATATTCCGCAAGTTTTCTTAAACGAATGGCTTCATAAGTGTTTTTAACTCGAGATTTTTCTCCGACAGGAATATCTATCAATAAGTGCGTAACACCGGCTGAAATCTTAATAGCTAAAATAGATGTTAAAAGGAATTCTTGTTGAGTTAATCCGAGAT
Source organism: uncultured Azospirillum sp. (assembly GCA_946184595.1). Lineage (GTDB taxonomy): Bacteria > Pseudomonadota > Alphaproteobacteria > RF32 > CAG-239 > Scatocola. Next base: position 1,881 of record CAMHFM010000041.1, on the reverse strand, counting down.
GCCTTTCAACATTTGCAATAGATTTAACAGCATCGGCAATATTTAAGGGTTCATAATCAGCAATAGCGACACGATTATTTTCAACTAATTCCAAAAAATGATCTTGTGTAAGATTAATATTACACAAAACCCCCATTGTGTCGGCGACGCTGGCGCAAGAAGTTGTTGCTCTGGCAACAGTCTTTGGCATAGCTAAACCATAAGCACCAACAATTGCCGCAACAATAATGTCGGTTTTATTACCGGGAACACCACCTAAACAATGGTGATCTGCAACAATATTTTCAAAACTCCAATTAATTTTATCATTATTTACTAAAGCATCAGTTAACCCGAGCACTTCATTGGCACTGATAAAAGCTCCTCCGGCAACAATAAAAGAAGCAATATCAATGTCAGAATAACGACGATTAATGATATCTTTTATGATAAATTTATAATCTTGAGGCGATAAAATATTACCGGCAATTTTTCTTTTAAGAGCCATTCTGCTTGGAGCAGGAGCAGCTAAGCTGATGGAAACTTCAGTTTTTTCAGGCTCTCCTAAATTATCAAAAGCTTCATCATTTAAGGCCAATTCTGTGGCAGACACTAAAGAGTCATCTTCAACAACCTGTAAGAAGGCATAAATTTTACTGGCTTCTGTTTGAATTTCGACTTGAGACAAGGCGGAAATATCATCAATAGCATACTCCAAACAGTTTTTATTGATATATGCCAAATTTTCATTAAAAGATTTAATATTAAGATGTTTTAATGAAAGCATGATAATCTCCTGTTTTTAACAGTTAAGCCGAAGTCGTATTTTCTAACAGAGGGCGAGAAATTGCAGGCTTTTTGTGCGTTAAAATGCTGATAACCTTAACTAGAGTTTCTTTCATTTCAGAACGTGTCACAACAATATCGACCATACCGTGTTCTAATAAATATTCGGCACGTTGGAATCCTTCAGGAAGCTTTTCTCTGATCGTTTGTTCAATAACGCGGGCACCTGCAAATCCGATGATACATCCCTTTTCTGCAATATGAATATCACCAAGCATTGCAAAGGAAGCGGAAACACCGCCTGTTGTCGGATCTGTTAAAATAGAAATATAAGGAATACCTTTTTCTTTTACCTGATTAATAGCTGCAGTTGTACGAGCCATTTGCATTAAAGATAAAATACCTTCTTGCATACGAGCGCCGCCGGATGCTGTAACAATAATTAAAGGATAATTATTCCGCGCAGAGAGCTCCGCAGCCTTAACAATTCCTTCTCCGACAGCCATTCCCATAGAACCGCCCATAAAAGCAAAGTCCATTGCCGCAACAACACAAGGAATACCGCCTATTTCGCCATGAGCAACACGAATAGCATCATTATGACCGGTCGCTTTTCTGTAAGAACGTAATCTATCAATATATTTTTTTGAATCCTTAAATTTCAAAGGATCTTCTTTAGGTGTCGGTAAAGAAATTTCTTCGTAGGCACCGTCAAAAAGCAACTTTAATCGTTTATCGACGAATAAACGCAAATGATGTCCGCATTCTGTGCAGACATACATACTTTTTTTCAATTCCTTTGAAAAGAGCATTTTACCGCAAACCGGACATTTAATCCAAAGATTATCAGCAATATCTTCTTCTTTAACGGTTACTTTTGTGACTTTAGGACGAACAAAATCGGCAATCCAGTTCATTAATTTTTCCCATTTTCATTGTTAATGGCGGAAGAAGATGATTTTCTTTTCAAAAAACTGAAAAATCCTGGTTTTTCAGGTAACAACGCATCTTTTTCTGCTTTAACCTGTTCTAAGTTTCCTTGTAAATCAGAAACGGTCTCTGTTAAAATTTGTTGTTGTCTGCTAAGTTTCTTATTTTTCTTCTTTTGTTTACGTA
>CAMHFM010000040.1 GCA_946184595.1 uncultured Azospirillum sp. | reverse complement strand
CATAAAGATTTAGTTTTTCTCGGACATAATGATTTTGACTATTTAGCTTATAACCAAAAACATCAGATTTATCAAATTATTGACAAAGCCGATTTTGAAGTGCTAGAAGAATATCAAGATTTATCATCTGCCCTTCAACACATATTGAAAATAGACTATGAGTAATATTTATCTTCCGACAGAAGCAAACTTAAATTTAGCAGCACAAAATATCAGACAAGGTCAATTAGTGGCTTTTCCGACAGAAACCGTCTACGGATTAGGCGCCAATGTCTATAATGCTCAGGCCGTCGCTTCTATATTTGAGGTTAAGGGGCGCCCTCGTTTTGATCCGCTGATTTCACATATTGCCGAAGTTGATTTCTTAAAAGAATACGCAACAACGGATGAGCGGGTTCTAGCCTTAGCCAAACATTTCTGTCCCGGCCCGTTGACCTTTATTCTCCGTCGCATAGATAATAATTCTTCTATTGATTTAGCTTGCTCCGGTTTGAGCAAAATAGCCGTAAGAATGCCTAATAATCCGATTGCTCTTGATTTAATCCGAAAAAGTGGTGTCCCAATTGTTGCCCCTTCTGCTAATAAATTTAAGGCAGTCAGCCCGACAACTGCTCAACACGTCCAAGAAAGTTTAGGCGATAAAGTTCCAATGATATTAGACGGCGGCGCTTGCAAAGTAGGCGTCGAATCCACAATCATAGATGTGACCGATAAGCAAATTGTCTTATTACGTGCCGGAGGAACAGCCATTGAAGATATTGAATCCTTTTTAGGAGAAAAAATTCTTATTTCCGATGGAGATCCGAACAAACCGAGTGCCCCAGGACAACTCTTAAAACACTATGCCCCCAAAAACAGTTTAAGAATTAATGCCGAAAGCAAACAAGATAATGAATTTTTGATTGGTTTTGGTAACGTTGCAGAGGCTGATATAAATTTAAGCCCCACAGGCGACCTTAAAGAAGCTGCCGCTAACCTATTTGCTTATATGCGTTTAGCAGACGAGCAATGCGGTAGTAAAACTTTAGCCATGTCCCCTATTCCCACAACCGGACTAGGCTTAGCGATTAACGATCGCATTAAACGAGCCTCTTATAAATAAGTCACAAAAAAATCTTGTTACCTTTAACGGTAACAAGATTTTTTATTCATCATCGGAATCTTCCCATTGGATATTTTCCGTCAACCCTTTAATAGCTTTATAGCTGTAAACACAAACAAGTGCCACTGGAATAACCACAAAAGCCGCAGCACCAAACAAGGTCAATTTCTTTTTCTTAGTCATAATAAAAAATAATTAAATAAGTAATTAATAAGCGAAAGAGTATATAACACAAAAGATTTTAAATGACAACAAAAAAGGTTGACGCTACTCACGTAGCATCAACCTGTCTTTTTTTGGTGTAGAACAACCTTACTTAAGGAGTTCATTTGGCGTTGCGGCATTGAGCGGATTTTTGGTTTTGATAACCTCCACCAGCTCTTGCGGCTGATAACCTTTAGCCACTGGATAGGCCTTGTAAGCAAAACAGTGACTATCTTTGAGCTCCTCTATGCTAATCTTTCCATCCCAGATGAGACGGATAGCATAAAGATAAGATGTCAATTCCTCACCTGCCTCACGCACGGTGCCGTTTGCCTTATGAACCTTCAGCAGTGCTTCACCAGCCTTTTCCATATCTCCGGCGTTAACGAGCTTCACAAAGTCAGACTTCGCAAAGCCATACTTTCCTGAACGGAGAGCGTAAAGCCATGCAGCCACTTTTTGGTTAGCAGTCAACTCAGCAGTGATGTTGTTCTGAAGAATGGGTAACCACTCCTCATACATAACATTCCATGCTTCGTTTGCCGCATCTCCATTGAATTCAGCTTCTTTAGCAGGCTTGCCATCACGATACTTGTAACCGGCAAGCGTAGCATCATTTTTCAAGCCGTCAAGGAAAACTCTGCCGTAGAGAGCATCATTCCAAGCGGTCTGGTACTCAATTGTCTCAGACTCAGCCTCATTTTCCTTACCACTGCAGTTTTTGATGCAAAGAAGGAGCAACAGAAGTAGTAGGATAGCAGCCAAGAGCCAAAGGATCCAGTTCCAGTTGCGCTGTTTTGTCTCAGTAGCAGGCTTAGCAGGACGAGGCTTACGAGCGAAAAGCGATTTAAGCCAGTTCCAGAAACGTCCGATGAACGGGAGAAGAGCCAACAACAGTACCCATACATGGCGAACAATCCAGCATAGACCATTCCATACCTGCTCCAGAAGCCATGCCAGTCCTTGCCAAAGCTTTTTCACAAGCCAAAAGACTAACATAATTAATAGCACTGGAAGAGACAGGAGCCATACCAGCCATCTCAGATTGTAGGGAATTGTCACTTTACCTGTTAACCACTCAGCTTTTGCCAAATTCTCAATCTCGGAAAAAATGTTCTTTTTCATTTTGTTTTGTTTTTATTGTTAAACTTTTTGTTAATTTTTTTTCAGAAAAACATCACAGCTAAATAAAAATAACCGTAACGTAGAGATATCTCATAAGAGAAGGAATCAACAATCTTATTAACCTAAAAACAACAAACAAGAAAGAGAGGCGATACCTACACCTTTTTTTGTTTTTTATGTCGAATAATAGGAATAATAAGATTTTACTCCTTTCTTTATATCACAATTGAGTAATTGCGTCAAATAAAATTTAAATATTTTTACAATTTTTGTCAAAAATTCCATTGACCAGCCCCCTAAAATATGGTATAAATTTACCCATAAACAAAATTATTAAGTAATTATGAACAAGGAAAAAGTCTTTAAGATGATTGCCGCTTTACTTATGATTGCAGGCATCATCATTATAGGAAAAAGCCTTCTGTCAAACACAGGAGATAGTGTTGAACCACTGACGCAAGAGCAGATCAGTTCTGCCAACCGCGCCACGTACGAAGCTTGTAAAGAAGATCTTTTGATCTGCATTGCTCTCGTTGAAGACTTTCACGCAAAGCCTTACCATGACCGTGCTGCTCGTTGGACCATCGGACATGGATCTACACTCTACCCCAATGGTCATCGCGTGACTTCAAAGGATAAAGAAATTACAAAGGAGTATGCCAAAATATGTGTTTATGCCCATTGTGATCAGCATGTCTGGCCATGGATAGGTAAATATGTCACGAGAACACTAACGCATCAACAGATGCTAGGTGTATGCTCATTCATCTACAATGTAGGTGGAGAAACATTCTCGGGACATAAAGAAAATGGCAGAAAATTTGCAGCTCCAAGTAATTTTCTAACCTGCATTAATGCAGGAAAAGGCGACGCAACAACAGCCAAAACGATGAACGGTTTCCGCTGTGTCACCGACAAAAATGGAAACAAAAAGCTGGCTCCAGGTCTCCCAAAGAGACATTGGATTGAGGGCGCTTTGTATCAAGGCTTAATTACAGCCGATGATTTGCTCCTCTTACAGCCGGCAAAGTTTTACGAGAAAAAATATGGATTTGATCTAAGTTTCTACTATAAAAGTCAAAATGGACCCTACTGGGAACACGACTATAGCAGAGAGAAAATCCAAGAATTTCTCAAGAAAAATCGCTCAGACACACACAACGTCCAAGCTATCCTCTAAAAAATCCCCCTTGAATTGACATCATCAGTTCTAAGGGGATTTTTTTGCTTAGAATAGATATTGACTTTTGTCTAATTTTCTAATAAATATAAAGCCGAAATAATATTATTTATAAATTAAAAACCTAAAAAAAATGGAAAAAGTAAGAAATTTTCTGGTAGTTATGGTTGCTGCGACAATTTTGGCAGCTGCGTTAACCTATTTGGATTTTGAGGTTAACTTCCTAATCTTCGGTTTTATGCCGCTCGTTCTTCTTGCCTTCATTTCTGAAAGCAAAGGCAATAAGGAAACATGGAGTGGGATTTTATCCGTTGCACTGGTCTACTCGGTAATGTACAGTCCTTGGACAATTACCTCTGTCGCTGTTGTCATCATCATGATAGCTTACTCATTCTTCCGTGCCCCTCAGGAAAATCTCAGCCTGATGGCCGCATGGTTAGTAAGCTTAGAAGTATCAGCAGCCGTTCTGGAATACTACACTGACAACACGTACTACATGCACAATTTATGGCATGATATTGCGACACTTGCCTTTGTATTTTATTCCTTATACTGGGATATTCGCTTAGCAAAAAAAGAGGTTACACAATAATGTGTAACCTCTTTTTATATTCCGACCCATTGCAAAAAAACTCGGATAATTAGGTTAATACGAAGAAACACCTTTTGCACGGTGTACAAAAATAGTACATAAGCAAAAGATGTTTCAAGTAGTAACCAATTAGGCGAGTTTTTTATTATTTCTTTTCATCAGGATCGCGTAACACATATCCTCTGCCCCAAACGGTTTCAATATAATTTTTACCGCCGGAAGCTTTTTCCAATTTTTTACGCAATTTACAAATGAACACATCAATAATTTTGAGTTCAGGCTCATCAATACCACCATACAAATGATTCAAGAATTGATCTTTATTCAGGGTTGACCCTTTACGTAAAGATAACAATTCCATAATACCATACTCTTTACCAGTCAAATGCAAAGTTTTATCACCAACGGTAACTGTTTGCGTATCAAGGTTAACCTCAACTTCACCGGTACGAATAATTGAATTTGAATGACCTTTAGAACGGCGAACAACAGCTTGAATACGAGCTAACAATTCTGCTTTATCAAACGGTTTTGTTAAATAGTCATCTGCACCGTAACCCAAGCCTTTAACTTTCTTATCCGGCTCACTCAGACCTGATAAAATCAAAACCGGCGTATTAACTTTAGCGGCACGCAAATTCTTCAAGACTTCATAACCGTTCATATCCGGCAACATCAAATCCAAAATAATGATATCATAATCATATAATTTACCGATTTCGAGCCCATCTTCACCCAAATCAGTCGTATCAATAATCATACCTTCTTTTTTCAGCATTGTTTCAATGCTTTGTGAGATGGCATAATCATCTTCCACTAACAAAACGCGCATAGTCAAACTCCTCTTTCCAAAATTATGAGTACATCATATATCGTTAATTTCTATTTGTTAACTTTTTTAACAGGGTTGTTAATAATTATTAATAAAGTTGAATAACCATAAAAAAAAGCCTAAATATATAAATAGAAAACAGGGAGAAAAACGTGTCTACACGCTTTGATAACATCATTCATAATCTCGATACTTTGCATGCCGGCTCTTACTTTGGAACAGTTACCGGTGTCCAAGGTCTGTTTATTGAGGTCAGCGGCATCAGTTCGGCCCTGACAATCGGAGATCGTTGCCGAGTTCACACCACTTATGGTAAAAAAGTTCCTTGCGAATTAGTCAGCTTTAAAGGAGACAAATTACTTTTGATGCCTTATGGCTCTCTTGAGGGCATCGGTTTAGGATGCCGCGTTGATGTTGAAAATTCGGCACCGGTTATTTATCCCCATTCGGAGTGGTTAGGACGTATTGTTAATGCGTTTGGCGAGGCTATTGACGGTAAAGGACCTCTTCCTTTAGGGAACAAACCTTATTTTATCAAAAATTCCCCTCCTCCGGCTCAATTCAGAGACCGTGTAAAAGGAAAGGTCGATTTAGGCGTTAAATCCGTTAACACTTTTTTGACCGTCTGCAAAGGTCAACGTATGGGAATTTTTGCCGGCTCCGGTGTCGGAAAATCAACCTTAATGTCTAATATAGCACGTCACACAAATTCAGATATTTCTATTATCGGATTAATTGGAGAACGTGGCAGAGAAGCCAAAGAATTCGTCGAAGATGTCTTAGGTGAGGAAGGTTTATCAAAATCTGTTTTAGTCTTAGCAACCTCAGATGAAAGCGCCCTTATGCGCCGACAAGCAGCATATACAACCATGGCTATTGCCGAATATTTCAGAGATGAAAACAAAAACGTCCTCTGTATGATGGACTCCATTACGCGTTTTGCCATGGCTCAGCGCGAAATTTCATTGAGTATCGGCGAACCCCCTGCATCAAAAGGTTACACTCCGAGCGTTTTTGCTGAACTTCCTAAATTACTTGAACGTGCAGGACCGGGTTCCGGCAACGGTACCATTACCGGTTTGTTTACGGTTTTGGTAGACGGAGATGATCACAACGAACCTATTGCTGACGCTGTCCGATCTATTCTGGATGGTCACATTGTTTTAGACCGTTCTATTGCTGAACGAGGCCGCTATCCTGCTGTTAATATTCTCCGCTCTCTTTCTCGTACCATGCCTGATTGTGACACGCCTGAAGAAGCCGAATTAGTCATGAAAGCACGCAAATATATTGCCACTTATGAAGATATGGCAGAACTTATCCGTCTTGGTGCTTACAAAAAAGGGTCTAATGCTGAAGTGGATGAAGCTATGTTCTACTATCCGATGATTGAAGATTTTCTATCTCAGACCAAAGAGCAAAAAGTAACTTTAAGCGAATGCTACCAATTATTGAAAGAAATTCTTGATACCCCATATGTTCCGCCGATAAGATCTTAAAAAAATGAAAAACGCTCTCACTACACTCAGCCGCATTGAAAAATTTAATATCAACGAACAACGTAAAATTTTAATTGCCTTATTAGATGAGCAAGAAGCATTGCAACTTCGTCTTGATAATCTTAATCTCCGCTTTGAACAGGAAAAAGAATTTCACCGCCACAATCAGTTAATCGGTGATTTTGGTGCTTACACAAAAAAAT
>CAMHFM010000039.1 GCA_946184595.1 uncultured Azospirillum sp. | reverse complement strand
TGGTTATAGATACGAGCATTATAGTCAACCCATTCTTGATTGCTTTTCAGCATACTCTCTTTATACGCCTTTAAAACTCTTTCCTGACGAAGTTTTTCGTATTTAATCTCTGTTTCTTTTAAGCGTTGTTGTTCTTCAATTAATTTTCTTTCTTGCTCTTTTTCCCATTCTATCTGGATACGTTCTCTTTCGAGTTGCTTTGCTTTTTCTTCATCTATTGCTTTTTGACGAGCGGCCTTCATAGCGGCTATTTCATTCTTAATCTTTTCTCTTTTCAATTCCAAAGTTAATAAACTCGTCTGTTTTTCGATATCCGCCATTTGAGAGAATAAATCCTCTTTAACCTGATTCATTATCTTATCGCCCAAAGTAGCATCATCACCTTCGGAAGATTCATTAAATGCTTTTTTATCAGATTCATCTACAAAATTATTGTAGGCTCGTAACATATTATTCTCTGTCGGTTCTTCAGAAGATTCCTCTTGTTTAAATAAAGGGGTAGGAGCAACTTCGTCTTGAGATAGAGCAGTATTTTCCGTACCGTCTTCTGCTTTCTGCAGAATATTTGGTTCATTGTTTGTTAATGGATTAGCGCCTTCTTCAGACTTCTGAATATCCAATTCATCACCATCATTGTTATCGATAGCAATCTCCAAATTTGGTATATTTTGAGTTGCATCATCTGTCGGTGCCAATAGCGGGCTTTGAGCTAATGCTGTCGTTGTCAGCAGATAACTTACCCCTACCATTAAAAATGAGAACTTTGCGATATCAACTGATTTACATAACATAGATTGCCCCCTCATAATACCAAATTCCAAATACGTTATCATATTTTATATTATCAATTGTAAGTCCTGAAAATTTTGTTAATATATCTCTCCAAATTATCGGATTTTGTGTTCCTTCAAATGAAAACTTCACCATTCGATATATAATAGGCTTCTGCTTAGGCCCTCCTATAAATCCGCTTTTTTTGTCTTTATTCAACATTTCAGAAACTTCTTGTAAGGTAATTTTGACATCTAAAGACTGAAAAAGGTCATTCAATATATTCTTTAATTCAACACCCTTATATGACGGAGGCGATGAAATAATCTTAGCTGGATAAGATGTACTTGCAATCAAAATATTACCATCTGGAGAAATAGATTTTGAAACAAAAGGTATACCCGATTCTTTTAAGGCTTTATCAACCCAAGCAATACGACCGACCTCTCTTTTCCAAGATGCCGTAACACCGTTAGCCGTACAAGTGATACCACCTATACTCCACCCCGGAGGCATAATTTTAACTAATTGCATAACATCTTCATAACAATGTTCTAGCACTAGTTTTGGATTTTTTATTGTTGTCCAAGGCATAATAATAGGCTTTTCTTCAATCTGCTTCACCACCTTAGGTTTTACTGGAGCAACAACTACAGGTTTCTTTTTTGGAGCGAAGATAACATCTGTAATAAGCGTAGATATCAGCCAAAAACCAACAATAGCCGAAACAGCAACAATAGCATATAGTTTCGGGCCTCGCATAGCCTTGATTTTTTGAAGTTTAGACTTTATGCCGTTTGTAATCAACGACGCCAAATCCGGATCTTGCGTATCTTCAATATGCCATTCAGCCGGCGCTATCTTTCGACCCCAGTCAGGAACGGTCATCATAGACATAAACTGTTCTTTAGCGTTTTCCTCTTTCAAGAACAGCATATCACCATCAGACAGGATAATATCGTTTCTGGCGCAACAATACCACCAGCCATTATCAACCTTAAACACAGCAACAAATGATGATTTATCACCAAGAGCTGTCGATAAGGACACAGCTAAAGCTGGTAATCCTCTTTTATAGCCATCTGTACTGGCGCACACACCATACTGAATTGACTTACCAGGCTTAAATGCGAAAAGATCTGCTCCTTCTAATACACTTTCTGCAGATTCTTCAATTTCGGTATAAGGATCATCCCTGTTCTGCAAAGGCTGCCAGAATAAGCTTGTTGCATACGTCGTCCCGTCAATGACGGTTGTCGCTCCCCACGAACGCGTTGCATCTGACTCTAAGTCTTTTTCATATAATTTTGCGTTTTCTAGCAACTGTTTATACCTTCCTAATGGATTTAAATATTATGCATTCTTGATTCCGGATCTAATGGAGATTCCAAAACAACCGGTGTTAAGATAATAACCAAGATACTTCTCTTCTTTTCAGCATTTGCACCGCCACCCAATAAAGAGTTTGTTGCAGAACCAATACCTGATTTTTCTGTTGTATTCTCAACTCTTTCATAACCGGTCAAAACCAGAGATTGACCTGACGTCATTGCTACTTCTTGAGAGAAGCCTCGAGATTCAATAACCGGATTTTGAATATATTGACCGCCGGCTGAACCACCTTCTTCTGTCTCACCATTATCTAAGTTTACTTTATCTAGTGATAATAAATCAGACAATGTTAAGTTAAACATCAACATAACTCGGCCATGCTCCAAAATACGAGGCAGGACGTTCATCGTAAATCCTGTTTCAATTTCCTCCGTTTCCGTTGAAATATCATAATAGTTAGAATCACCGCCGCTATTTGTTTTCGTTATTTCAGAGATATAATTTTGTTTTTTAACGACTTGAATAGGAGCCGGTTTATTATTTAATGTCGTTACAGTACCACTTGTGACCAAAGTCGTTGTTATTTGTTTAGATAAAGCCTGAATTGCAGCATCTATACTTACATTCTTTGGAACCAAAGACATTGTTAAGTTATCCGTTGCATCTGCAGCTCCTGCAATTCCCGTTAAACCAAAACTTCCTCCTGCAGGATCTTTAAATGCTGCAGCTAAACTGAGGTTAAAGTTATCACTATCATCGACATTAGCCTGTAAAACCTTCACACTAATAGCTACTTGTCGAGACAAACGAGCGTTTTGTTCGTTAATAAACTTCGCAACCTTCTTAATATCATTTGGATTAGCTGTAATAGCGACTGTACCGTTCGAAGAATCCATACTGATTTGAGCGTTCTGCTCAATCATTGATTTAATAGAGTTTTCAATGTTAGACCAGAATTCTAACTTAGCAGCATTCGTCATCGTCAAAGAGTTACTAGCACCACTACCACTTGAAGAACCACCGACCGTCACATTCATACTTGGTTCACTAGGCAAACTATACAAAACGAATGTTCTTGTAATATTTTTATAGAAATAGATTTCTTTTTTATCATATTTCCACCAAACACCAAAACGAGAACCAACTTCATCTAATAAGCCACTTAATGGTCCCTGATAAGAAACCAACATTTTATCCGGCTCAGTCCAATCTACATTTATATTGTCAGGACTAGGTCTATTTGTTGTTGCGTTAGCACGAGCCTCCGTATCCATATCTCCGGCAAAGCTAACACGCAATGACGTAATTTTACTAATCATATCTCCGATTTCATACAATGTTATCGGACGATTACTAATTAATGTTACGCCATCTTTAGTTTCAAAATTTGCAGGAAGAGGCTGCCCATCATATTCTATTTCGCTACTATCGCCGAGCCAAATATCATTTTTAACACGAACAACATCTTCGGCTATAGGTTTAGATGGAAGCTTGGCCTTTTCACTTAAAACTGTCGTTTTTTCGATATCACGCTCTACTGTCGCATCCATATCTGTAGAAATAGAGCAAGAGGATGTTATTCCCAGCGCCAAAAAAGCCCAAAGGCCGCTGCAGGTTATTTTATTCAAATGCATTCTCATCCTCCTTAGTTTCAATAACTAATACACGATTACCTTTATAATATGTTCCTATTGGAGCTGGTTTTGCCCGAGCAAAAGTTCTGATTAGAGCCGCGCTAGCATCAGCAAAACGTCCTCTAAACATAGCACCAGCCGTCAAAGGATAATTACGATTTGTCTTCCAAACCAATCTCCACCCGGCTCTGTCGCTCCACTCACCTAATAATTCTTTTAGATTTTGACCTTCTTCAGCCAACCAATCTTCTATAGGATCTTCCGGATTTTGAACATTCTCATGATTCTCCCCATCATCTTCTGAAGAAACAGCATCATCATACTCTTCAACTTCTTCATCTACTGACGGTGGAATAGATGCGGACATATTACTTCCGGCAGCTGTTCTTACAACATTTTGATCACGAGGCGTTCTTTCGCCATATTGTTTGTAATCTGCAGCCACATCAGTATACGGAACAAAGTCAGCTTTTCCGTTAGTCGGACCAGCAGATGTTACTTCCGTACAATCAGGATCATCAGGGTAATCCATCGGCTGCGTCAAAGTACCCATACAGCCCGAAATAATTAACATTAAAAAGACTATGCAAAATTTGAATTTTATATTCATTATCCGAGTTCCTACGTGTTTTTTGTTTCTTATCATACAGTTGGAAAATTAAATAATCAAGCACCGAGACGGACTTATTACCAACTACCACAAACTACCATTTTTGATAGTATCTTTTCCAATTGTCATCTTCCTTTTTATTATCCTTTTCCGTAACAATTTTAACCGTTCTCACGACAAAAGAATTCGGTTCCCGATCAACAAATACAGTATTTATTTTTTGATAAGGAACATCATTGGCCGTTAAAATATTATAGAGCAGATTTAGACGTTTTTGTTGCAATTCAAACGCTTTCGATCCATCTATACGAATTTCAAGCCCCACATTCTTTTCATCAACAGCCTTACGCGCAAATGCTTGTATCCAACGCAACGTTTGCCCGGAAATTTCAGCACGATTAGGCTGGAACGATAAGCGAATTTCTGTAGGCAAAATTTGAGGGCGAATTTCTTCCGTCTCCTTTGCCTGTTCACTGTTCATCAACTTATTTGTTTTTTCTTTTAAATTCTTGATAGCCTTATCTCGATTTTCTTTAGAAAAAACAGATGTTATATTATCCAAAAAAGAGTTTTCGTTTTTTTCTTTAATTTTACTCTTGCTTTTCTTTGCTGGCGGAGAAAATTTTCCTTCATCATTACTGATATCAGGAACGAGATCCTCTTCGTCCAGCAAATCTTGCGGGATAGGTATTAATAAATTATCCTGAACCGCAACTTTAGCTGTTTTAGACACATCCGTTACTTTAGAAGGCAGCAATTTTTCCGCATTTTTCTTCGCAGATTCCGACGAAAACTTTTCACTAAGAAGTTTTTTGTTTTTTACATATTTACTTCCTTTAGCTACTATCCACGGACTATCCGTGTGGTGTTTTTCCGCCATCGTCTGCCACTGCCGATTTTCAGGCTCTTTTTCTTTTTTAATGACCTGATTTTCAGCCTCAGACAAAGAAACGCTACCATCCAATGATGCTATCTGGTTATCAGACGGCCTCTCTACACTTTCTTGTAATTCTTTTTTCCGATCATTTTGTAACGGAATAACATCATCTTCGTTATCTGCCAATTTAATCTCTTCCGGACTTTCCTTTTGGCGTAATCGTTCATGATGCTTTTTCAAATTATCGATTTTAATAATTTGTTTATTGGCCTTAATAATAACAGGCTTTTCCGTTAAGTCTGGTAACTGCGGCTCAACAGAAGCTAACTCAACCGGAAGATTTTCCTTCTTTTCCATCTCGGTAGGAAAGGTCTCTTTTTGTGCTCCAGCAAGCGCCTCCGCTTTATTTTCAAGCCCAGCGTAAACCAAGGGCACATCAGGAATTGTCTCCTCTTTCTGAGGTTCATTTTCCGCTAAGATTTCTTCCGATAACGGCTTATCCTCAATGACCAATGGTATTTCTTCACTATCAGACAATTCCGGTATATCGCTTACCGAGTATTCTGAAGGCAAAGCTGGTATATTCTGTGCTATTTTAAGCTCTTCAGGCTTAAATTCAGGGGTTTTTAGCACCTCTTTGTATACAGGCTCTGTTTGAGAAGAAAATGTTTGAGGATGAGATTGACTGAAAAATAACGCTATATTTTTGTGAGGGATTTTGAGGTTTTCTTCAGTCTTTTCAGGGGTATAAAAGAAAGCTCTATCTGTTCCTATAATGACAGATAAAGTAAAAACAAAACTACAAACAAACGTTCTAAAACCTGTTTTGTTCATAAAATAAACCCCTCTCATTTTAGATAAAATAAACTGCGACTCTTGGCAAGCACATATATTTTTATGCACAACTTTTATCTAAAATAAGAGGAGACTTTTAATCTATGACCTCGTTAGGATAAATACCAAACAAATTATTTCGAGGAACCCAACCCTCTACACTATTTTCAAAATTTATCAAACAAAAATCACTTCCGGCTGGGCATTTTTTTATAACACCAACAACCTCTTCTTCAGCTTTTGCAATCACTTTTGATTTATAGTCTGGGGCATTATAAATATTATTTTCTCCCGGAGTTATCAATTTGACGGTTCTTTTACCGGTTAACATAGATTTATGCACCCAAGATTCTGCACCCTTCCAGTCTTTAATTTTCCGCCATAATTCAAACTCAGCGGTAATTTCAACCGGAGCTTGTTTTTGACGATACACCCAAGAAATCGGATATCTCGCCCCTGGACCGGAACGTGCGTTAATCATATTTGAACGCAAGGAAACCATACGTGGCAAAGCCAAACCTGTCTCACCATCATCCGGCAGGCCTTCTGCTTTTACACCGGATGTGCATAGTAAGGTACTTAATACTATACTCCAGAAAAATACTTTCATGTCGCACCCTTTTTAATTATTTTTTATCATATTATTTTTAATATAATGCAAGATTGTGAACAAAACGTAAAATAT
>CAMHFM010000038.1 GCA_946184595.1 uncultured Azospirillum sp. | reverse complement strand
ATTACAGAAAATGAAACCGTTGGCATTTCTATTACTGACATGGTTCAAAAAAGGTAAAATAAAAAATGTCAGATTCATTACCTCTGCGCAAACGCATAAAGCATTTTCTTAAAAAAATAGAAAATTCTTCTTTTATAACAGCCTTACTTGGCTGCTTAATTTATATTTATGCGCGCTTAGTTGGTTGGACTACACATTGGCAAGAACGAAATATTAGAGGGACTTACCAAACTTGGACTGAAAATAATGCGATTATTTTGATTATCTGGCATGGAAGGACCTTACTCCCCTGTCATTTTTGGCGCAATAAAAAGAAATTTCCAATGAGTGCTTTGGTTTCGCCTCATCGTGACGGACGTTTAATTGCTTCGGTTCTTCGATTATTTGGAATAAAAATTATTGATGGTTCCAGTAACGAAAATGCTTGCGGTGCAGCTTTAGCTTTAATGAGAGAATTACAAAAAGGACACAGTATCACCATAATTCCTGATGGTCCTAAAGGTCCAAATATGAAACTTTCACATAGTGCTTTATATTATGCCCAAAAAACAGGAAGACCTGTTGTCGGTATGACATACAGTATAAAGAACGCAAAACTGTTCAACAAAAGTTGGGATAAAATGTTAATTCCACCTCTTTTTTCTCAAGGTATTGTTGCCACAACACAACCTTTTTTCATTTCAGATAAATTAAGCAATGAAGAATTTGAACAAGAACGCCTGAAAATTGAACAAGCTTTAACAGATCTGACATGGGAAATTGACAAAGAACTAGGGCTTCCTAAAGTTGAACAAGGACTAGCTGCACGAGCAAAAAAATACCCAGTACAAGGAAAATAGTAATGTTTATTGGAATTTATAATACTTTAATTCGTACGTTATACCCATTAGTTATCCGTTCCTATATTCAAAAAAGAATTGAAATTGGCAAAGAAGATACCAAACGCTTCAACGAGCGACTAGGAAAGCCGACTAAAGAACGCCCTGAAGGTAAATTAATCTGGTTTCACGGAGCATCTGTCGGCGAATCTATTTCTATGCTCCCGCTAATAAACAGATTACTGGAAAATAGTCCCGATACTTATGTTATGGTAACAACCGGAACAACAACCTCTGCTGATTTAATGGGAAAACGCTTGCCTGAACGTGCTTTTCACCAATATATTCCTATTGATAATCCGGCATTTACAAAACGTTTCGTCAAACATTGGCAGCCCGATTTAGTTCTTTGGTTTGAATCTGATTTTTGGCCGGCTATGCTCTCTACAATTAAAAAGAAGAATATTC
This sequence comes from uncultured Azospirillum sp., assembly GCA_946184595.1. Classification (GTDB taxonomy): domain Bacteria; phylum Pseudomonadota; class Alphaproteobacteria; order RF32; family CAG-239; genus Scatocola. Next base: position 5,868 of record CAMHFM010000038.1, on the reverse strand, counting down.
CTTTGATTTTAGTAAATGGCCGTATCTCCAATAAATCATTCAAACGCTGGCAACAATTTGATTTTATTTGCAAAGAATTGTTAGCATGCTTTACATTCTGCCTCGGACAATCTGAAGAAGATGCCTATCGATTACGAGTTTTGGGTGCAAAAGATACAACTTGCCTAGGTAATTTAAAATTCGCAGGTCTCCCTATTCCTGTTGATGAAACAAAGAAGAAAGAAATTACAAAACAAATTGGAAACCGAAGATTATTCTGCATCAGTTCTACTCACGATAATGAAGAGTATCAATTAGGCAAACGTCTTCCTAACTTATTAAAAGATCACCCTGATCTTCTTGTCATTGTAGCTCCGAGACATCCTCAACGTGGTAATGATATCAAGACACAATTACAAGATTTAGGATTAAATGTTTCATTACGCTCAGCTGAAGAAAAAATCACCCCACAAACACAAGTATATATCGCAGATACCATTGGCGAGCTTGGAATTTGGTATGGAATATCTCCGATTGTATTTATCGGAGGATCCCTTATTCCTCATGGCGGACAAAACTTTATGGAACCATCAAGATTAAGAGATGCTGTTATTGTAGGTCCCTATATGCACAACTTTACAGAAGCAATGCAACGTGCACAAAAGGCCAATGCTATTATTCAATCTAATGATGCGGAAGAAGTTATTAACAATGTTTCTCAATTACTTGATAATAATGATTTACTCGAAGCTAAACGCAGTCTGGCATATAATTGGGCAACCAGTGAAGCTAAGGTTTTAGATGGTATTGTTGAAAAAGTAAAAGGATATATCAATCAATGAGAACTCCGGCTTTTTGGCAACATAACAATTGGATAGCAAAGCTTCTGACTCCTTTAGGGGAGTTATACGCTTTAGCCACCAAAACGCGATTACGCCTAAAAAAGTCAAAAAAAATTGATACCCCTGTTATTTGTATTGGTAACTTAACAGCTGGCGGAACGGGGAAAACTCCAACAGCTATATCATTGGCTTTTATGCTTCAAAATGCAGGCATATACCCTACCTTTATCTCTCGAGGATATCATGGTAGCCTTCAAAATATACAAGTTGATTCTATTCATCATACTCCGCAACAAGTAGGTGATGAGCCTTTATTATTGGCACATATTGCCCCAACATTCATTAATGCTGATCGTTATCAAGCTGCCTTAATGGCACAAAACAATCAAGCCGAATGTATTTTAATGGATGATGGTTTTCAAAACCCAACACTCTATAAAGATTTATCTTTATTAGTTATTGACGGAGCTACCGGATTCGGAAACAAAAAATGTATTCCGGCAGGTCCGCTGAGAGAACATATTGCCGATGGTCTGAAACGAGCCCAAGCTGCTTTGATTGTCGGGGAAGATGAGCATAATATCGCTTCGAGTTTAAATATTCCTTATTTTAAAGGAAAAATTGTTCCTGAAACACCTAACTTAAAAAATAATCGTGTTGTTGCTTTTGCCGGTATTGGTCGTCCGCAAAAATTCTATACATCTTTACAAGAACTCGGGATTGAAATTATCAAGACTTTCGATTTTCCTGATCATCATTACTATAATGAAAATGAATTAAAAGAACTGATCCAGTATGCAGAAAATAATCAAGCTGAATTAATCACAACATCTAAAGATTTTGTGAAAATTCCGGTATCTTTGCAACCTGCATTTAAAGTTTTAGATATCCGCATTCAATGGGAAAATCCAACAGAACTTCAGAACTTTATTTTAGCCCATTTAAGGAAAAAATAATGACTATTTATGAACAAAAACTCCGTGAATGTCATAAAGCGATGGAATGCCCTATTGATGAGCCTTTAACGACAGATACTTTACAACTTCGTTATAAACTCTTGGATGAAGAATTGAATGAACTTAAAGTAGAAATAGATGCGCTCTGCCAAGAACTTAACACAATAGGAAAAACATCGGTTGACACAAGAGCCCGTATGTTGAAAGAATTGTCAGATTTACAATATGTTTTAAGCGGTATGGCTGTCAGTTTCGGCTTACCTTTGGAGGAATCTTTCAATCGCGTTCATACCAGTAATATGTCAAAACTGGTCAATGGTAAACCGCTTAAAAGAGAAGATGGTAAATTTTTAAAAGGACCTAATTATCAACCCCCTCACCTTGAAGATTTAGCTGAAAAAATTAAATAGCTAACAACTCTTCAACAAATTGTGGTAACATCTCCCCTGCTTTGCCGTAAATATGTTTATCAAACAAAAAGTTATTAGCTGTCGGTTCAAGCGTAAATTCAACCGTATCTGCACCATAATATTTAGCAGTCTGCACAAAACCGGCTGCCGGATAAACCACCCCGGAAGTTCCAATAGAAATAAACAAATCACTTTGTCTGAGTAAACGCTCAACCGTATCCATACACAGCAGATTTTCCCCAAAGAAAACAATATTAGGTTTCATCATTCCCATCACCTGGCAATGCGGACAAACTGTCTCTGTATCAACATCACCCCAAGTCTCTAACACATGCCCACAATTAAGGCAAACCGCCTGATTAATTTGCCCGTGAATATGATAAACATTTTGGTTACCGGCCTTTTCATGCAAAGTATCAACATTTTGCGTAATCACATTAACTTCCGCATCATAATTTTGTTGTAATTTAGTAATTGCTAAATGCGCCGCATTCGGTTCAACCCCCTGCACTTCTTTCTTCAAATCATTATAAAAATCATGAACTAATGCCGGATTACGTTCAAACCCTTCAATTGAAGCAACATCTTCCACCTTATGATTATTCCACAAACCGTTAGCACTCCGGAAAGTTGCCAAACCGGATTCTGCAGATATCCCTGCTCCCGTCAAAATAAAAATTCGATGATATTGCTTCATTGATTTCTCCTAAAACATATCCGCATTGCGTTCCATATTGGCTGAAATCGTATTTTTAAACCCTTAAAATTCTTGAGTTGCGACATAATATCAGCCACCTGTTGTGCTGAATATTTTTTATAACAAAAATCAGCACGATAGTAATTCGGATGAATTTTTTCAGCCATTTCAGAAATAGAAAATGCTTTTTGATTAAATAACATCAATTGACAATTTGCAGATAAAGCCTGATAAGAAACACCGTCCTTCTTCAGATTAAACCATTTATCTTTATGATCACATTGCGCACAAGAATGAGAACGAATACAATTTGCACTGATAAAAAGCGGTGTATCCTGATAGACGACAAGCACAGTCGGAAGAACTGAATTTTGATTTAAAATCATCAGATTAGATTCGGTATCTTCAACTGAAAACGTAACACGCGTTGCCCCTAATTCCTCAGCCGATAAAGAAGCTTGAGAATTCAAAACATAAAGCGGCGCATCAAAACTCAGATCAATACCATTTTCGGGCAAAACAGATAACCCCCAATAATTAGATATCTCCCACTTTTTATATCCGGCAGACAAACACGATGCAATTAAGTGCTGAAAAATTTCCGGATTTCTACAAACCGTCGGTAATGCCAAACGCACTTTATTTTTTGGTAAACCTTTCAAAACATCAAGCTTCATTTGCGGATGAAGCAAAACAATTATTTCGGCCAACTCAGTAAAATCAAGTTGAGCTAAACAAGATATATCATCGGTTTTAACAATCCATTGTGCTGATGCATGCTTAACTCTGCCTGAAGTAAGCGGCAAAATTCCATATTTATTTTCAATCTTAATCTGAGCATATAATTGCCGCCGCAATTCGTTCAAAAGAGATAACGGCGCGAACAATCCTTGCGGATTAACAACTTCCAAACTATTCAATTCAAAATCCGTATCACCGGTTTTACTAAAAGCATTATGAACAGCTTGCCAAGTTTTATCAGCATCTGATGCCGGAGAAAAAGTTCCCCCGATTTCTGCCGAATAATTTTTATAAAATGCTTTAATGCTATTTTCTTCAACAATTACTTTAACATCAAGTGCTATCTTCTGGCGATACTGATTGTTTTTTGGCTTTGTGTAATCGTAAGATCCTTTAACTTTCGTCGCTGAAGCCAAATAAATAACCTGCCCTTTTTGAATTTTATCTGCTTGCGGTGGCAGATTAATTTCGACGACATCACCCTCAGCTGCTTCAAAAACATTCTTACCTTTAACGCGTAATTGTTGCATTGAAAAACCAAATGGTTTCTCTTGCCCGGGAATATCAATTTGAATACCATCATACCGTGCAATATCGTGCCGTGTCTTAAAAATCAGACGATTTTTCTGTACCTGTTCGACTTTACCGATAACCAAACCACGATGACCGACGAAATCCCGATCAATAACGTCTTTATTTTTCCCTTGAAGATGAAACTTTGTCCACGGACGAGAAAAAATCTGTTTGATATTTTCCTCTTTTTGCAATGATGCACCTTCTCCATCAAGAATATGACGATAATAATCTGTTACCGCTGCAACATATAAAGCATTCTTTTTGCGCCCTTCAATTTTCAACGATGTGACCGGCATTTTCAGAATATCCTCTTGCATTGCCATATCTTTCATAGAAAAATAATGCTTTTCACCGCAATCACCTTCAAAACCGGCACGACACGGATATAGGCATTTTCCTCTATTAGCACTCCGTCCGCTCTCAAAAGATGAAAACATACATAAGCCACTATAAGAATAACACAAAGCACCATGTATAAATGCTTCGGTCTCTAAATTTGGAATAGAGGCAATCTCTTTAATTTCCTTCAATGTTAATTCTCTCGCCAATACCACACGGCTAAAACCGAATTTTTGCAGAGCCAACGCCCCTTCTTTATTATGAACCGCCATTTGTGTACTGGCATGCAATTCAAGCTCCGGATACTGTGTCTTAATTAACTGAGCAACTCCCAAATCCTGCAAAATAATTGCATCGACATGACAGCGAGAACATATATCTAAAGATAATAATAAATCAGTTAATTCCTTTTCCTGAATAACCGTATTAATTGTCACATATACTTTTCGTCCGAGATGATGCGCATAACCGACAAATTGATTTAAATTATCCTCATCAAAATTGATAGCCGTTGCCCGTGCTGAAAACTTTTGCAACCCTAAATAAACAGCATCTGCACCATAATATAATGCCGCATAACCGGCCTCAATATCACCTGCAGGAGAAAGAAGTTCTTTTTTCATAAATATTCCTAAATTAAAGCAAAATATCGATTAACTAAATACAAACAAACTGCCGCGTAGATACCGGCAAAAATATCATCCAACATCACGCCCCAAGCATTTAATAATTTGCGATCAGCCCAACGTACAGGTTGCGGTTTCCAAATATCAAACAAACGGAAAAAAGCAAAACCAACAATATAAATCAGCCATGCCTGCGTATTTCCGACTAATTTATCCGCTAACAAAACAAACGTCAATGATTGTCCGGAAACTTCATCAATAACAATCAAAGACGGATCATGCTTTGTATATTTCAAAACTTCTTTAGAGGCAATAACACCCAATAAAAATGAAATTAAAGATACCCCGATAACTCCGTTAATTCCCCAATAGTATGCACAAACAAAAGCTAAAGGCAATGTCATCAAAGATCCGACAGTTCCTGAGGCAAACGGACTAAAACCGAACCCGAAATAACTCGCTATTATATAGGCAATCTTCTTTTTCATAAATCCTCACAAAAAAAGCATAACAATTAGACTTGTTATACTGTTTTTTATCATAGAGTGCAAGAAATTTTAATTATTAATATCTCCTCTAGCCATTTTGTATGCCATTCCCCAAGAAACAGTCCCATCAGGACGATTATTCTGAGCAAAATAATCATAATTACCTTTTTTTTCAATTTGTAATCGATCATCTTTCAATGTCAAAATACCATTA
>CAMHFM010000037.1 GCA_946184595.1 uncultured Azospirillum sp. | reverse complement strand
GGAAACATAACAAATGAAGATGCAAAAGCGAAAACAATTGATTTATTAAATAAATCTTTATATCATAAATTAGTTGCATATTTAGTATTAATTTCAACATTTGAAGATTATGATATTCAATTTTCATCTTTAATTCAGGAGTAAGTGTTTTCTTTTCTTCATCGCTTAAAAGGTTCGTATCGATTTTACCATCAAATCCATCCATTTTTAAGCCGTTTTTAAGGCAGGCAATAGCCAATTTTGCCTTAAATTCAGGTGTCATCTCGCCATCAAAAGTAACACCCGGAATCTTATCTTTTTTAGCTTCTTTGGTCAGTTTATCAAAAAACTCTAAATCCGGCGCTTTTCTGCTATCTGTTCCGATTGTCACATCACGAGGGTTGTTATAATGAATAGTGGCTAATTTTTCTTTTTTCTCGGTATCTCTATAGACATCAAACTTAAGAGCAGTTTTTTCATTCGGATCTTCAGCATAGGTATAAGCAGGGGTGTGTTCGTTTTCACACCAATGTTTCCAAGAATCAACTTTAGCTTGACGCCAATCTGTATTCGGATCAGGATTGTTTTGATTTTGATTAACGCGCATTTTTCCGACATGCATAGCATAATCTTCATATAATTTAGCAACTTCTTGAGGAGATTTTTTGCTTAAATCATCTATATGCTGTTCATCTTTTGCCCAAGCTTTGAATGCATCATCAAATTTTTTGAGAGCATCTTGTTTTTCGTTTGCATCAGCTAAATCAGCCCAGTCTTTTTTACCGGTATCATTTTCTTTACCGTGAGCTAACCACGTTTCAAAAGAAGCAAACTCTTTCTTTACTTTATCTTTTTCCTCATCAGAAAGCTTATCAAAATCAATCTTTTTCTCAGCTAACCACTCTTTGAAATTTGTATCATCAGCCATTGTTCTGCTCCTCATCAGAATACTATATTACTTATAATATACCATATTTTGTCTAAAAATCAACAATTTTTGTCTCTCTTGTTGCGAAAAAAGTCTTTTAATAACTTAGCGCAATCTTCCATACATAAACCGTTAATAATCTCCGGCTTATGATGGCAGGTCGGACTCTCGTAAAAACGTACGCCAGATGTAACTGCGCCGCCTTTTTTATCGGTTGCGCCAAAATATAAAGTTTTTATCCGCATAAAGGAAATTGCCGCAGCACACATCGTACAAGGTTCTAACGTCACATATAAATCCATATCCCACAATCTTTTTTGTCCGAGTTTGGCGCAAGCTTGTTGCATAGCCAGTAATTCGGCATGAGCGGTGGCTTCTTTACCATGTTCGCTTAAATTATGGGCTTCGGCAACAATTTCTCCGGTTGCGGGATTAACCACAACAGCGCCGATAGGGACTTCATCTTGATCGGCTGCTATTTGTGCTAATTCTAAGGCGCGACGCATATATTGTTCAGGGTTGGACATGTTAAAAACTTGCAGTTGATTAATGTTTGGAAGTATGATAACAACAATATCAAAAGGAATAGTTAATATTTTAAGGATTTTTATGACTGAAAGAATAGCTAAATATTTGGCACGCTCAGGTGTTTGTTCCCGCCGTGAAGCCGAAAAGCTCATTTTGCAACAACGCGTGACGGTTAATGGTAAACTCATCGAAACACCGGCCTTTAATATTGAGGGAACAGAGCAGATTCGCGTTGATGGTGAAAAAATAGCTCAGCCGGAACAAACCAGATTATGGTTGTATTATAAACCGGTCGGATTGGTTACAACGCATAGCGATACAGCCGGTCGTCCGACTGTGTTTGAAAATTTACCGGCGGGATTACCGCGCGTTATTTCTGTCGGTCGTTTGGATTTGAACTCAGAAGGACTTTTGTTGTTAACCAATAACGGAGAATTATCGCGTGCCCTTGAGTTACCGCAAAACGCATGGAGCCGCCGCTATAAAGTTAAAGTGCATGGGACAATTGATAAAAAGAAATTAGCAGATTTGGCTGATGGAGCCGTTGTTGATGGGGTGCAATACGGAGCTGCTAAAGTCGTTATTGAAAGCGAGCAGGGATCTAATGCTTGGCTAAGTGTAACGTTGAGCGAGGGTAAAAATCGCGAGATTCGTAAATTAATGAAGTCCGTCGGATTGGAAGTTGCTCGTTTAATCAGACTTTCTTACGGACCGTTCCAACTTGGTAGCCTGAAGAAAGGTGAAGTGAGAGAAGTGTCACAAAAAGTTCTGCGTGAACAGTTAGGAGGAAAGGTGACCCTATGAGAATAGTCGGTGGAAAATACCGAGGAAAAAAACTGTTTTCTCCCGATTCCGATAAAGTACGGCCGACATCAGATCGCGCGCGAGAGGCTTTATTTAATATTCTGAATGCGCAACTTGAAAATGACTGGGGCGAATATACATTTTTAGATGTATTTGGTGGCACCGGTGCGGTGGCTTTAGAGGCTTTATCTCGCGGAGCAAAAAAAATTGCCTTGATTGATGTTGATACGCGAAATCTTCTGAAAAATACTGTTTTATTTCCAACAGAAAAGGAAAAAATTAACATTATCAGAGCTTCTGTCGAAAATTTGCCGATAGCATCAGAACAATATGATTTGATATTTATGGATGCACCGTATAATAAGGGATTAAGCGAAGTTGCCTTATCTCAAATTGATGAGAAAAAATGGCTTAAAGAAGACGCTTTATGTATGGTTGAAGTCGAAAAAACTGAACAAATTGTAATTCCATCTTGCTATGAAATAAAAAATGAGCGTATATATGGATTAGCAAAAATAATTTTTTTACAATATAAACCAATTCAGTAGAGGTTAGAAAAAGAATAATAATGTCAGAGCAGAAAGTAGATGTTCAAAAGAAAATAGAAGATATAGATACGAAACTTTATAAATTATTGATGCAGCGCGCTGAGTTGGTAAAAGAAAATCCATATCCTGTCAGAATAGAGAATTTACTGGGACAAGAAGCTAAGGGAATTCGGTGGATGCTAAAATATCATACCGGAGACTTCCCAGAGTATGTTGTTGCTAAAATTTGGCGGGAAATTTTAAGTGCCAGTGCCAATATGAAAGAAAAGCTTAAAATTGCCGTGTATGGCGATGAAAGAGATGGTTCTATTCTACATCAGGTGCAAGAACATTTCGGAAGCTTTGTTTCAACTACGATTCTAAGTAGCTATAGCCAGGTTTTTAATTTGGTAAGTACGCGTGAGGCAGATATTGCTATTATTCCGAGTGATAATAATGAAATGAATGATAATCCTTGGTGGAATGCTTTGTCTGCTGATAAAAATAAAGAAAGTTTGAATATTGTAGCTAAACTTCCTTTTATTCGCAGTGCAAATATTACTCAAGAAAATGAAGTGTATGTCTTGGCATTATTACCTAGTGATGCCAGCGGTATTGATAACAGTTTATTTGCGGTAGAGACGGAAATAAACGTCAGTCATTCGACAATTACCGAAACGTTTAATAGTTTAGGTTTTGCAGAAGCAAAATTAGTTAAGTCTGTCAATAAAGAAGATACCAAATATAGTTTGGTTGAGGTTAAAGGTTTTTGTACGGCTGAAGAAATACAAAAACTTGAAATTCCGGAAGTCTTTAAAAACTTACACTTAGCCGGAACATATGCTCAACCGATAATCTTATCGTAAACTTATCTCAAAAAGTTTAGCCGTGCCTTTAAATTTGTCAGAGAGACATTATGTCTTTATCTAACGGGATGAATATGAGTCTTGAAAAGACTCAAGCAAGTTTAGAGGAGTGTTGTAGATGAAAGTTCTTATAGCAGATGATCACGCATTGTTTAGAGACGGATTGACACTGCAATTAGAAAAAATAAATCCGGAGTTTATCATTTTACAAGCGGCAAATTTTAATCAAGCGCTCAAATTTGTTGAAACAGATGCCCATATTTCATTAGTGGTTATTGATTTGGATATGCCGGATATGAATTGGGAAGAAGCGTTAAGAGAATTAAAAAGTAAAGCACCGAATGCAAAATTTGTCGTTGTTTCGGCAGGAGAAGATAACGGAACAATCCGAAAAAGTTTAGAAATGGGAGTCAACGGTTTTATTAATAAACGTTCGGAACCTGAAGTTCAGCAACGCGCTTTGCAATTGGTGTTAGATGGTGGAACATATCTACCGCCATCTGTTTTACAACCTTCTCCGGCTTCGGTTGTACAAGATACGCGCCATATAGGATTAAGCAAAACATTAACACATCGCCAAAATCAGGTATTAAATCTGGTGGCTCAAGGACTTTCAAATAAACAAATTGCCTATGAAATGGGAGTTTCGGAAGCAACCGTCAAACTTCATATTAATGCACTGTTGCGTTCTGTCGGCGCGACAAATCGAACGCAAGCTGTAGTTATGGCTCAAAAAATGGGTATTATCTAACCTCTATCGTTTAGGCGAAAAGTTTTTGATAAGAGCATCCAAGTCATTGATTTGTTGCTCGGAGAGATTCCCTTTGGCTTCTTCTTGAATGTTTTTAATTTTATCTGTCATGCCTTGGCTTCGCCAATAAGAGCCGCGTAAAGCAATTCCTGCCCATTTATAGGCACATTCAAAATCTTTTTTATGTAAACATGTATTAGCTAAAGTTCCCATAGCATGATCATCTCCGCGTTCAGCTGCAAGTTTATCCATATCGCTGAAAAAATCATCATCTTCAACAACAATATTTTGTACATTACTTTGAGGCTCGGAAAGTTCTTGCTGGGAAGGTGTCACATAGTTGATAATTTGAGACTGAGCAACTGCTGCAGAACTTAACAAGCAAAGACATAAAGAAAGATATTTTAACATGATTTTTCTCCTGAAAATATGAATAAAGCATATAAAGAGAGTATTAAAAAAAGATTATTAATACTTTTTGAAACGTTTTGTGTTATAAAATATAAAAACAGAACATAAAAACGTTTACAGAGGAAAAAATGACTATATTTTTATTAGCTGTGGCCACATTAATTGTTGGTTATTTGATTTATGGAAGAATAGTTGAAAAAGTTTTTTCTATAAATGAAAAAGCAAAAACACCGGCTATTACCAAATGCGACAATGTCGATTTTATGATTTTGCCGACATGGCGTGTTTTTTTGATACAATTTCTGAATATTGCTGGCTTAGGGCCTGTCTTTGGGGCAATTTTGGGGGCATTATACGGACCTGTCGCTCTATTATGGATTGTTTTTGGCTCGATTTTTGCCGGTGGTGTACATGATTATATGGCCGGAATGATTTCCGTCCGCAACGGTGGACAGTCGTTAGTGCCGTTAGTTGAAAAATATTTAGGCTCAAAGATTAAAGGTATATTTTTAATTTTTATGGTTTTCTTTTTATTATTACTGGGTTCTGTATTTGCGATGAGCCCGGCGCAAATGTTGGCAAATATGTCTCAAACACCGTTTGTATGGTGGATTATAGCAATTTTTGGGTATTATTTTTTAGCGACTCTATTACCAATAGATAAAATTATCGGTCGGTTTTATCCATTATTTGCACTTTTGTTAATCGGTGTGTCTGTGGCAATGATTATTGTGTTATTTACGGGAGATAAAGCTTTTTATCCCAATCTGACTCTGGCTAATTTACATCCGAAAGGTCTGCCGATTTTTCCGCTAATGTTTGTAACGATTGCTTGTGGGGCATTAAGCGGATTCCATGCTACACAATCTCCGTTAATGGCACGTTGTCTTGAAAATGAAAAATACGGACGTTCTATTTTTTACGGAGCAATGATTACGGAAGGTATTGTCGCTTTAATTTGGGCAACTTTGGGAATAGCTTTTTATCAAGGAAGCGAAGGTTTAAATGAAGTCATTACGCAAAGCGGCCCGGGAGGGGTTGTCTCAGGCGTAGCAAAAGGATATCTCGGACAAATCGGAGGAATTTTGGCTGTTTTATCTGTCGTGCTATTATCAATTACTTCCGGAGACACCGCATTTCGTTCAGCACGTTTAACCATTGGAGACTATTGGCAAAAAGATAACAAATCACTCAAGAAACGCTTATTAATCAGCAGTATTGTTTTATCTGGCGGTATTGCTTTAAGCTTTTTTGATGTTACAACGATTTGGGTATATTTTGGTTGGGCAAATCAATGCTTGGCAACGATTACCTTATGGATGGCAACTTTTTATCTGTACAAAGAACATAAAAATTATTGGCTGACGTTGCTTCCGGCAGGATTTATGACGTCAGTTTGTACGACATATATTATGTACGATAAAATCGGTTTCCGGTTACCGCTTGAGTGGTCAATTGCAACAGGTATTATTGTTGCCGTTGCTTTGGTCTGTTGCTATGTTTTAAAACATAAAAAATAGAGAAGAGGAATGATGAATAAGACAAATAATATTTACGCAGCGGTAAAACTTATCTGTGAAACTTATGAAAAACAAAGTAAAGATGTCTCTGAAGCTGTTGAGAGATGGCAATTGCATAAAATCAAACATACATTTCAAGTATGCTCTGAAATTATGACTATTTTTTATCATGAGGAAAAAAGTTATCATGAATTTTCGGAAGAAGAAAAAGAACTTGTTGAATTAGCTGCGATTTTGCACGATTTAGGGAGATTTTACCAGCACAACAAAACAAAAATATTATCCCATAGTGAATTTGAACACGGAATGGCTGCGGTTAATCTTTTGAAGAACAATCCTTTATTTAATAATCCGATTTTGTTATTTGCTATCGGAGAACATAATCATTATCAAATTAATTATCAAAATCCTTATTATTTGCAATTAACGGATAAAGACAAGAAAACAGCGGATATTATTGCAAAGCTGCTACGAGATGCGGATAAGCTTGATAATATAAAACAAGTCATTTATAGCGGAGCTCATTATACGGGAAAAGTGATGGCTCCGGAATGTTTATCGGAAGAACTCAAGAGTTTTCTGCGGCAACATCAACAAATAAATTACATCAATAAGAATATAAAATACGAAGATTATACGGCAGCCGAAAAGTTTATCGGCCATTTAAGCTGGATTAATGATATTTATTTTGACTATACAAAATCAGTTATTCGAGAATTAAAATATGTTGAGGTCGGACTTGCTAAATTAAAAGAATTTGGTGTTTCAGAAAAAGATCTGGATTTTCTGAGAAAATATCTGGTGATTTAAAACGGATATCTGAGAATATAAAAAGAATTTGACACGAAATTCGAGA
>CAMHFM010000036.1 GCA_946184595.1 uncultured Azospirillum sp. | reverse complement strand
GAATTTATTAGATACCATCCAAGAATTAATCCGCTTTAAGACAGAGACTGGAAATTTGTCTGAAATAGATAAATGCTTATCTTATTTTGATAATCTATTTAAGAATAGCGGTGCAATTGTCGATATTTGCAGATACGAAGGAACATCACCTGTTTTATTTATTCGAAATCAAGAAACTGAAGATTTTGACGTTATCGTTCTCGGGCATTTAGATGTTGTTCCTGCCGCAGATAAAATGTTTTCCCCTTATATAAAAGACGGTAAAATGTACGGACGTGGCACTTTAGACATGAAATCTTTTGCTGCCGTTGCCTTTAATTCAATGTTCCATGTCTTGCAAAATAAATTAAATTTAAGATTCGGTATTATTCTTTCAACTGATGAAGAAAAAGGGAGTGCCAGCACACATGCTTTTATGGCCGCTCATCCGAATATCTCTGCTAAAATTGTTTTAGATAACGATGTCGGTGGCGATATTCTAAAAATTGTCAGCAAATGCAAAAATCCTGTATTTGTTAAAATTATTGCCGAGGGTTTAGAGGCTCACGGTTCCACACCTTGGGAAGGAATTGATGCAAATGAAAAATTAATGATGACCTGCGCTAATATCCGAAAGATTTATCCTTATTTTTCTAAAGAATTGCCTGAACCGGAAAATAAATGGCAAGATACTGTTCATTTTGCCACCATTAAGGGCGGAGAGGTATCAAATATTATTTCAAACCATGCTGAAGCCTTATGTGATTTTCGATTAACGGAAATCTCTAGCGTTGATGATTTGAAGAAAAACCTTGATAAATGCATGGAAAAAGGTGTTACCTACAAAATTGTTTCCGAGAGCACCCCTGTTGTTATGGATGAAAACAACCCTTACATTTTAGATTATAAAGCATTTGCTGAAAGTATCTTAGGGCAAAAAATAGAGTTTGAACACATTGGTGGTGCGACAGATTCTCGTTCTTTTGCCGTTAAGGGGGCAATCGTAATTATGCATTCCGGAACCGGTGAGGGAATGCATGCAAGCGGTGAATATGTTGTTGTTGATAGTGTTGAAAAAATCGCAGATATTCAAATCAAATTTTTAGATAAGCTCGCTGAAAAATAAAAAAAACCGCTAACACAATGTTAGCGGTTTTTTTCTAAACTTTTTGATGCAACCAACTTTCCGGCTTCAGATAATAGCGTTTACCTTCATACCAAACCTCAGCACCATAACTACTAAAGTTATAGATACAAAGAATCTTAATGCTTTCATCTTGATTTGTCCGGATGTACGGATACACCTCATCTCCATGATACTCCAAGAAGTAAACATTTCCGTATTCATTAAAAATACTATGCTTACGCTGTTCAATCATCTTACGCGTGAAGTTCAACATTGACTCTTCATCGTTTTGACGAGAAACAGCATAGCGATAATGAATTGCCGCAGGATGCAATGCCAGTTTACGACTGGGATCATCGCGACTATCACTCATTGCAAAGCCTGCACGACCGGCATCCCACGGATTTCCATACGAGGTCCATACATCCAGCGGATCGTGAGTTTTGTTTTTGCATTTTTCAATTGAATCCGGATTGGGCAAGCCCAATTCTTCTCCTTGGTAGATACACACGCTTCCAGGTAGCGTCAGAAGTAAACTCATCAGCATCTTGGTTTTGGTCGGGGTAACACTTGCACCGAAAACACGTGACGCAGCTCTCTCCAAATCATGATTAGAAAATGCCCAGTTCAGCTTTTCTCCGTATGGTGAAACTTTAAATTCGTCACTAATGTTCTGTTTGAACTTTCCCAAATTCTCATTGAGAGCACCGGTAAAGAACGCATTGCATCGACTATTTCTAAAAATTTCACAGGCTTTCGCCAATCCTTCCGGACTTTTGTCGTACGAATACTCTGCCAGTAGCGTTTTAGGAACAGGATAGCTGTCGCACAAATCTTTTAAGCGGTTAATGAAGGCCGCCCCACCAGGTGTATCAATGTCATACAGACGCATCTGTCTACCATCGGCATACTGAGGGTTGTCCCGCAGTTGTGGATCACAAGCATAATGCGCCACCGCATCAAGCCGGAAACCATCAACACCTAAATCCAACCAAAATTTTGATACTTCAAGAATTGCATCTTGCACGAGAGGGTTGTTCAGATTTAAATTCGGCATACTCCAATCGAAGCTATGCAGATAATACTGTTCTCGAGATGGGTGCCAAGTCCAAGCGCTGTCGTCACTTCCGATAGAATTCCAAATAGCTTTCCAGTTGTTTGGCGGGAAAATTTTATCTCCCTCTTTTCTCGGATTTGCCCAGACAAAATACTCATCATACGGGGCAATACGCTCAACACTTTTTTTGAACCACTCATTTTTTGTTGAACAGTGATTGTAAACCTGATCCAGATAAACTCTTATTCCGTTTGCATGGTAAGCATCACAAACTTCCTTAAAGTCATCCAGATTGCCGTGTTTCGGATCGATTGCACAGTAATCTGTGATATCGTAACCGAAGCCATGTCCACCGGATGGATATACCGGTGTCATCCAAATTGCATCTACCCCCAGCGACTTAACATACCCTACCAGAGCAGTAATCCCTTTAAGATTACCGTAAGCCCCCTTGTATGGATCTGTCTTGCTTCCGGGAGCATGGTAAAACGTGTACGGGTAAATCTGATAGATTACCTCATTATTCAGGTGTTTTTTCATAATAATTTGTTTTAAAAATTGATAAAATAATTTTAATTGTAGGGAAAATATAGCTGCATTCTTTAGATAGTCAAGGTAAAGAAAGGAATATAAACAAGTTTGACATCTTATCATCTTCATACAAAAACAGCCCCTTATAAAAGGAGCTGTTTTTGTCTGGCGTCAGCGGCACAAGTCTTACTCATAATTATTGCGTTTAATCGCAATAATAACTCGTTTCGGTCACTTGATTTGTAACGGTTGTTTCGTTGCGCTGTTGCTTCTCACACCCTAACAAATCTGCGCCTGTCGTTAAAAATCAGTTCACCGGACTGATTTTTTGCCTCCAGCCCACTCCGTGGGTTCAAGTCCCTCGCAACATTCATACAAAAACAGCCCCTTATAAAAGGAGCTGTTTTTGTATGGCGTCAGCGGCGGGACTTGAACCCACTACCCACAGTTTAGGAAACTGTTGCTCTATCCAGATGAGCTACGCCGACGCATAATTGTTTTTATAATCTAAGCCTTATTTTTTTTCAAGCCGCTTTTCTCTTTTTTTGTTCTGATATTGTGTGGAAAACTCTTTTTTTTAATGTTCCCTCGCTTGTTTTGGTATATTATAATATTACTTATTATAAGTAGTATATTTTAATCTTCCAAGATACAGAGAACGCCAATGACTGAAAAATATGACGAACTTTGGGAAAAGTTTCTCAAAGAAGCTAAAATATTGAAATTAAAGACTATTCGAGGATGGCACCGTTTAGATAAAGAATTCGGAATTTCTCGTTTTGCAAAAAAAATGACTTTAGCTTTAGCCTTAAAACTCATTGCTATGTCAGCGCCAAATGCACAAATAAGTATGCATGCCCAAAACACTCAAAAAAAAGGAACGCCCATCGGATTGTTGGCAATGGCCAGCACAACAAAAAACAATCCTGATTATGCTGATTTTGTAGAAAAGCATAGAGACATTATTATGGAGAGGCAAAAAGAGTTCGCTTTTACTCTATGGGATGTTATAATTAAAAACAATAAAGACATACAAGAAGTGGAGCCTAAGGGAATAGCTGCCAAACGAAAAAAATTACATCAAATGTTTGATCAATATAAAAGCCGAGGTTTATCTGTTGATCCCTCATACTTCTGCGCAACAGCTGGATTAGGTTCTTTAATTGAAACAATAGAAGAGTATGATTTTAAAGAATATGAATTATTAATGCAATGTTTGACTTCGCCTAATTCCTGCTCCGGAATTATCAGAGATATAAAAGCTAATTTTGGAGATCAAAAAGAAACAAACGATATTCCTAAAACGCTTGCTGAAATTTATAAGAAAAATCCTTATGCTGTTTGCGTGGTTTTCCCTCATTCAAAAACTAGTCGAAGCGGCTATCATTACACAACAACTTTCTCTAATGTTGTCGCTGTTGATACCTTATTAACACCGGAAGATAGTATTAAAGGTAAAACAGTTCGTTTTAATAGAACAGCTGTCGCTGATATTGATGAGTATTATACCAAAGGTGCTAAAAGAGGTTATGTTTTTGACATCACAGAGATGATTGGAAATTATCAAATTTTTGAAATGTTTCAGAGTTATCTTAATCGTGAACAAATCAAAAAGTTTATTTTAAAAGATCCTGTTCAGCTTGATATCAAACTTCCAAAAGTTTCTTTTCAGCCGGTGGCGCAAGTTTCTCCTTCAGAAACAAAAGAAGAGATGGAATACGCCAGAAAGTTAACAAAAAAAGGTCAAAGAAAACCTCTGACCATGGATGCAAAAGCAATAAAAGCGGTGAGAGCAAGACGAAATACAAATAATATAACTTAGTCTTGTTTTATTAAAAATTGCGATTCTTGTTTTTTTCAGAACAGAGTCGCAATTTTTTTTGATTTGACTCAAAGCGAATCTGAGTCTTGATTTGCGGCGAATCGCCAGAAAGATTCACTTTTTTATAAATCTTTTGTTAATAAATAACATCTAGAATCCTGAGTATGAATTCATTTATTCCATGATAAGGATATAGCTATAGATGTATAATTATCATGGAAACAGTACTGTCTTAGACTTAACAGAATGTTATTTGATAGTAACAGAAGTTATGAAACAAAAAATTATAATAGTGTGAAACAATTATAATCGCAGCACGGGCGTCTATAAGCGGTTCTTAAACTATTAAATCTCATTATGTCTTATTATATATTCTCATGCAAAACTTCTTGCTTAGTGTCGGAGCAAGTGTTTTGAGAGGATGTTGCTCGTATTATGTTATTATTTAGTGCCATTTTCTCAACAAAAAACTCCCAAGTCAGAGAACTTAGGAGTTTTGAGTTGTTTAAATTTTAGGAAAGACGGACTCTGAAGCTTTCGCTTTTTCTGAGCTCTTTTGTCTGTCCTATCCGGAAGTCAAAGACTTTTGCCAAATAAGGTTTTGTAGCCTCATCTTTCAGCCAATAAAGATATTTCTTTATTGGTTCTTCACCTAGCGCTTCAAGCATTTGATTTGCCAATTCGAAATTTTGGTAAACTTTTTGTGCTTGAGCGGCACTCATCATCTCTTTTCCCGCCTGACGCGCATTTGCATACGCATTTGCATATGTCATAGGAATAGATATTTCCGTTAAAGGTATATCTCTGAAGATGACGGCATAGTCTGCCATTTCTTTAATTTCCGATACACCAATTTGGTGTTCGCACATAAAATCGGAAAGCGCGAGTAGTTTTTCCTTGTTCATAGGCTGCTTTATGTTAATTTAATAATGATAGTGTAAGGATGTCCTTTATATCATAATTCTCAGCATCTGTAAATAGACAAAATAAACAAATTTATTCTATAAAATCGATTTCTGATAATGATGCCTCAAATTCTTCAGCGCCGGGACTGCATATATACGCACCGATTTTGACTTCAGGCATATCGTTAAGCAAATGCGTTGTACGAATTTGCTTATAATTTTCACCATCTAAGGAATAATAAATCAGATAATCTCCCTGAAATCTTTTGATCTTAAACCATATTGTTTTTATCCCTTGCGGAATATCTTGTGCCGCCCAATCCGAATATCCGCCCTGAGTGACAGAGCTTCCAAGCATTGGTCTTTGAGGATTGTCGTACATTATTGAGGCTTTAATCCAGTTTTTTTCATCAACTCTCAGCATTATTCCGCATTGTGCGTAGGGGCGGCTCTCTTCAAAGCTCCATTTAACGACAAACGTAAAATTATTATCTCTGCGTGTAAAAAAATAATGTCCGTTATCTTTTCCGTATTGATGGTGTTTACTCTGCCAAAAATCTGTCTGAGATCCGGCTTGAACCCGCATTTCTTGATCACGAAAGATGACGTTTTCTGGTTCGTTGTACCATTCAAATTTTTGCAGAGCGTCTAAAAGCATTAAAAAGTCCTTACATTTTCATCCGGCATTGTTTTTAAGATTTTTTCTAAATCTGCATTTTTCTTTTCCGGCATCATAATTTTTAGGGTGACGATTTCATCTCCCTGCCCGAATTTTGTTTTAATTCCTTGACCTTTTAAGCGTAATTTAGATCCACTGCTTGAATAAGGCGGAATTTTAACGGCCACTTTGCCGTTAATTGTCGGAACCGTTACTTTTGCCCCAAGAACAGCTTCTTTTAAACTAACAGGTAATTCTAAAACAATATTTTTTCCTTCCGTACAAAAATACGGATGACAACTGACTTTCAGGGTGATTAAAACATCTCCGGCTTCTCCTCCATTTGGACTTGGATACCCCAATCCCTTTAATCTCAGCGTTTGTCCGTCCTCCGTTCCTGCCGGAATTTTGACATTAATGCTTTTTCCTTGGATAGAAACAGTCTTATCATCCCCCCGTGCTGCACTTAAAAAGTCAATTTGCATGGTATAATTGATATCCTGCCCTTTTCTTGGACGGGAACGTCCGCTAAATCCGGTGCCAAAACCGCCGCCACCACTAAATTGAGAAAAAATATCATCACCGAAAATTGAAGAAAAATCAAAATTTCCAGTACCCGCCCCAAATGGGTTTCCTCCGCTGTAACTATAGTTACCACCGCCAAATCCGGCGCCAAAGCCCGTTGGTTTTCCGTCGGCATCTATTTCTTTGTTATCGTACTTTTTGCGTTTTTCTTTATCTCCTAAAATATCATAAGCGCAGGAAACTTCTTTAAATTTATCTGCGGCTGCAGGATTATCTTTATTTAAATCCGGATGATATTTACGGGCAAGTTTTCGATAGGCAGATTTAATCTCGCTTTCGCTTGCTGTTTTACTAACGCCTAATATGCTATATAAGTCTTTGTTCATTATTTTTGCCTAAATTATCCTCTCTTTATATAAATATAAGAAAGGCTTTTTCGTTTTGCAACTTATAGGCAATGAAAAGTCGCGCGACGGGAAAAATTTTTATATAATTGTGAATCATACAAAACGGCTTTACGCTCATTTTGTTCGTAACAATATTCAGAAGCTAAATACGCAATCTCATCTATACGAACATCTTTATATTCATAGGTAATGCCATATTCGTCCGAATTTTTAACACGAACATTATCTAAAAACCGATCGTCATCACTCAAATATGCGGGTTCAACTGTTTCGACAGGACGTATTTCTGCGCAAGCGGAGACAAAAAAAACTAATGTCATAATTAGAATTATATTTCTCATTTTTCGCGTCCTTGAATCTGATTAACCGAGCTTAATTCGATAT
>CAMHFM010000035.1 GCA_946184595.1 uncultured Azospirillum sp. | reverse complement strand
GTGGTATGCCGGAGCCGGATAAAAACCCTCGTTTACGTTTGGCTATTCAGGCTGCAAGGGCTGAAAGTATGCCAAAGGATAATATCGAACGTGCTATTGCTAAAGCAAGTCAAACAGCTGGCGGCGCAGATTATGTTTCTATGCGTTATGAAGGTTTTGGTCCGGGTAAAATTGCTGTTATTGTTGAGGCTATGACCGATAATAAAAACCGTACAGCTAGCAATGTTCGCACGATTTTTGGTAAGCGCGGTGGTGTTATGGGCGAGACAGGTTCTGTTGCTTTTAATTTTGAGCGTATCGGTTTTATTCAATATCCGTTAGCAGCAGCTGATGCTGATAAAATGTTTGAATCAGCTTTGGAAGCCGGTGCTAATGATGTTGAGACAGATGATGAACATCATGATATTGAAACCTTGCCTGATGATTTGAATGCTGTTACGGAAGCTTTGGAAAAAGTTTTCGGGACACCATCTGCTTCTCGTTTAGAGTGGAAACCTATGGTTACAACAGAAATTACCGATGAAGAAACTGCTCGCAAGTTTTTAGAGTTTGTTGATGCATTGGAAGATGATGATGATGTACAGAAGGTATATCATAATGCCGAAATTAGTGATGCCCTGTTGGAGAAGCTCGCTCAGTAAAATATGCAAAAGGCACTTCATACTTGTTGTTTTTTCGCTTATGTACTAATTTGTACACCGCGCTCAAAAACAACTTCGTAGCAAGTCCCTTTATCATATTTTAAGTTTAGTAAGGTTATTTTGAGGGGCTGTTTTTCAGCCCTTTATTGTTAGGAAAAATAAAATGCGAATCTTAGGATTAGACCCGAGTTTGTCATCGACCGGATGGGGCGTGATTGAGGCAGAAAACAATCGGCTCAAATATGTGGCTGACGGGTTTATTAAAACTGATCCTAAACTTCCCTTGCCGGAGCGCTTGGCAATTATTCATCGGACTTTGGCTCAAGTGATAGAGACTTATCATCCTGATGAAGCGGCGATAGAACAAGTTTTCTTAAATGATAATCCTAATTCAACGATTAAATTAGGTATGGCGCGTGGAGTCGTTATTATGGCACCGGCGCTATCTAATATTCCGGTAACGGAATATGAGCCGACAAAAGTTAAAAAAGCAGTGGTCGGAGTCGGTCGTGCTGAAAAATCACAGGTTGAAACGATGGTAAAAGTCTTATTGCCTGGCTGTAAGCCAAAGAATAACGACTCTTCAGACGCTTTAGCAATGGCTATTTGCCATTTTAATATGCGCGGAAATTATCGGATAAAATAAAAAAAAACACGATTTTTAAAATTTTTTTCAAATTTATACTTGCACAAATAGACAAAAAATGATAAAAAGATAATGTCTTTTTTTATTTTTAATTTAATTATTTTTGTCATGAAACAAGAAATTTTAGCTAGAAGTGAAGAATGGATCGATACCATTCAGGGTGAGTGTCAGAATTATCTTCCTGCAGGACAGAGCGCTAAGTTCCTATCTGTCTGGGAACAGTTAAAAGTCATCTTCAATAATGGCGAGGAGTATGACGAGGAGTTTCGCCGTAGGGTAGTCAAGGAGAATAATCTCCATGTTGCCATTGCCAAGGGGGACGTGGCTCATTTGAGTCCAACAGCGAAAGAGGCGTTCCTTTTCTGCGAGGAACTAAATGGGCTGTTACCAAGTTGCCTTAACTCTGAGCCTAATCTGAAAAAGCTCAACAGATCAAAGTATCACTTTGCCGCGCGTGGTGAGCAGTTGGTATTCCAGTACGAAAGGAGCGTCAACGTGTCTATGATTGAAGCTGTTGTGTGCACAGATGTAGAGGAAGTTGATGAGCTTGTCTACTGGAGTAAGGATAAACTCTATGTGATATCTTTCGTTCCTGAATTGGACGAGGAACATTGTATATCAACAATCCACACGCTCTAAGCAGAAAAATCTAAAATCCCGACCGAAAGGTTGGGATTTTTTTGTGCTTATAAGGTCGTTAAAATCCTTGTCAGATAATGGCTTTTTGTTTAGGATAAAGGCAATGGAAAAGTAAGGATAATAGTATGATTGCAAAGTTACGCGGAATTATAGATACCATAGGAGAAGATTATTGCATTATTGATGTCAACGGTGTTGGCTATTTGGTTTACGCTTCTTCTAAAACATTGTCTCGTTTGATTAGAGGAAATCAATTTACGTTACTGATTGAGACGGTTGTCAGAGAAGACAGTATTTCGTTGTTCGGGTTTTATGATGCGTGGGAAAAAGAGTGGTTTTTAACTTTAACGAAAGTTCAAGGTGTTGGCGCTAAAGTTTGTTTGAGTATTTTATCAGCTTTAACACCATCACAGTTGGCACAAGCCGTTTCGGCACAAGATAAAGCATCCTTTACGCGAGCCAGCGGTGTCGGACCGAAATTGGCGGCACGTTTGGTGACGGAATTGAAAGATAAGATTGTGACAATTCCGACAGAATTAACAACGCGCAATGATTTACAGACAATGCCTGAAGCCCAAGCAGATGCAACAGAAGAGACAGTTGCTTATGAAGATGCTATTGCCGGACGAATCGAAAATCCGATGAAGTTAGATGATGCAATTTCAGCCTTGGTTAATCTTGGTTATCAGCGTTTAGAAGCCTATCAGGCCGTTAATAAGGCTAATGCGGCTTATCCGCAGGCTGATGTGTCAGGTTTGATTAAAGCGGCATTAAAAGAGTTTGCACCAAAGGAATAAAATATGGCAAAAGAAGAACGTTTGGTTAGTCCCGAAAAACAGTTGGAAGATGAAAAGGCAATCAATATGCCGATTAATCTGCGTCCGCAACATTTGGATGAGTTTGTCGGACAGCCGCAAGTTTGTGAAAATTTAAAGGTTTTTATTGAAGCAGCAAAACAACGTGGCGAAGCTTTGGACCATGTGTTGTTATTTGGTCCTCCAGGATTAGGTAAAACAACATTGGCTTCGATTATTGCCAAAGAATTGGGTGTTGGATTCAGGGCAACTTCGGCGCCGATGATTTCAAAATCCGGAGATTTGGCGGCGATTTTGACGAATCTTGAGCCGAATGATGTGTTATTTATTGATGAAATTCACCGTCTTAATCCGGCGATTGAAGAAGTTTTGTATTCGGCGATGGAAGATTTTCAACTTGATTTGATTATCGGTGAAGGACCTTCGGCACGTTCGGTGCGAATCGATTTGCAACCGTTTACTTTAGTTGGTGCAACAACGCGTTCCGGTTTGTTGACGACACCGTTAAGAGAGCGTTTCGGAATTCCGCTCAGACTGGATTTTTATTCTCCGGAAGATTTGAAGAAAATTGTTGTTCGTGGCGCTGATTTACTCGGTATGCCGATTTCAGAAAACGGTGCTTTAGAGATTGCTAAACGGTCACGAGGAACGCCGCGTGTTGCCGGACGTTTGTTGCGGCGTGTTCGTGACTTTGGAATCGTTGCGAACGCTAAAGAAGTTGATAATGTTATTGCTGATAAAGCTTTGAAAAAGCTTGATGTCGATGATTACGGACTTGATGCCTTTGACCGTCGTTATCTTAAATGTATTGCGGTTAATTATGGCGGAGGGCCGGTTGGTATTGATACCTTAGCTGCGGCATTGTCTGAAGAACGCGATACGTTGGAAGAGGTTTTGGAGCCGTTTTTGATGAAACTCGGATTTTTACAACGTACCCCGCGCGGTCGTGTCATTTCAGATTTAGGATGTGATTATCTGGGAATGCCGCGTTTTAAGACAAGACCATCGTCAAAGCAGTTTGATTTGTTGGAAATTATGGAAAGTGAGCAAGCATAATGTATGATGTTAAAGCCGTTGAAGGAAAATTTTTTGATAAAATTTTTGCGTTGCCTGCCAGAGTTTATTATGAAGATACAGATGCCGGTGGCATAGTTTATTATGCCAACTATTTGCGTTTTGCTGAGCGAGCCAGAACAGAATATATTCGGGCTTTAGGTTGTACGCAACGAGATGCTTTGGAAGAAGAAAAATGCGGTTTTACGGTGCGTCATGTGGAAATTGATTATAAAAAGCCGGCAAAATTAGATGATGAATTGGTAATTACTTGTGAATTGCGAGAAGCTAAAGGCGCTGCAGCTGTTATGTATCAAGAAGTTTTGCGTGGAGAAGAAGTTTTAGCCACCATAGAAGTTAAAGTGGCGTATATTAACCTTGTTAAACTCCGTCCGGTTAGAATTCCGGAATGGCTGGTAAAATTGGTTTAGTTAAATCGATTGCTTTTCCCTGAAAATTGACAAAAAAATATTGCGCAGGGATGAAAAATGTGGTATAAATATTTTTGATATAACATATAATTAACATTTATTAATCCTTAAAAAAACAAAAAAAATGAAAGAAATGTTTTTTAAGACAGCAGGTATCCTGCTCGTTATTGCATTCGCAGTAATCTCAGTTATCCTTGGGGTTCGTGCTGGTATGATGGCTGAAAGTATTTGGGAAGGTGTTCAGACCGGAGGCGGTTTTCTCTTAGGTACGGCACTTTTTGCGTTCGGTGTAGCTCGTTTCAATCGTAGTGGCTATGAGAACAAGCTTGCCAAGGTGCTGTTTGCCATTTCTCTGCTCGGTATTGCCATTTTCGGGGCTTCACTGGCAACGATGATGGTATCTGATACAATTGCATCTCTGAGCATTGCTCCAGCAATTATTGAATGGAGTATCAAGGTAGGTGCAGGAATGTTCATTACCCCTCCAGTGCTGGTTATGCTCTATTGTTTGGCTAAAGCTCTGATTATCTTCATTGATGAGCATAGAGTATTTTCAGCCATTACACTAGCAGTAATGCTGGCAATTGGTGTAGCAGGATATTTCGTTTGGGGAACATTAGGTGATGCCTTTGGTGCTGCCTTTGGTTTTCTTTTCTACTGGGTTGCCATTTGTGTTATTCTCTATGCATGGAATGGTGTGCAGGAGAATGAAGGTCGTACCTACTGGCGCATCGGTTTTGCTCTTGCTCTGGGCTTTTTAGGAAGTGGAATGATTTTCCTTCTTTCTGAGTTGCTCATCAATGTTCCGGCTTTAAATACACCTCTTGTATGGTTGGCTCAGCACATAGGTATACCGTCTATGTATGGACTTATCGGTTATGTGTTGCTATTTGCCTTTGGCTATTTAGTAGTGACAAGCTGGCCGAAGCTCGTCAACTGGGCTAGATAAAATCTGCAACTTTTGCCATTTGTTTTTTACCCCTTTGCGTCGTGAAGACGCGAAGGGGTTTTTTGTTTTAAAAGGCTGTTAAAAGTAGGTCATAATTAATTGAATCTTTAGATTTATATGGTATTTTTGGGGCAACTTATAAATTATCATGAAAAAGAGAGAGTAAATTATGGAAGAAGTTGATACCCAAGCTTTAACAGATGTTGTTGAAAATACGGCTGCAAATATGACTTTGTGGGATATGGCATGGTCATCAGATACGGTTACTAAAGTTGTGTTAATCGGTTTGATTGCGGCATCCGTTTGGTGCTGGGCCATTATTATCGAAAAATTCGGCACACTCCGTCAGATGAAACAATATACCAAGAGTTTTGAGGAAAAATTCTGGTCAGGCGGTTCTTTAGACAGATTATATGATTCTATCGGTAATCGTCCGAGAGATCCGATGTCTGCAATGTTTGTTGCTGCGATGAAAGAGTGGAAACGCACCAATATTTTGAAGTCAAAAACAGATCGCGGTTTGCGTGGTGTTTCTTTGCAACAACGTATTGAAAAAGCGATGACGGTCTCAATGGATAAAGAATTGGAAGCTCTTGATACGCGTATGGGCTTTTTGGCATCAACCGGTTCTGTTGCTCCGTTGGTCGGATTGTTTGGTACGATTTGGGGAATTATCGGTAGTTTTAATGCTATTGCAGCAACGCAAAGCAACTCGTTATCCGCTATGGCTCCAGGCATTGCCGAAGCATTGTTTACAACGGCGTTTGGTTTGATTGCAGCTATTCCGGCGGTGGTTGCTTATAATAAAATTTCTTCCGACATTGATCGTTTTGCTAAAAAGTTGGAGAATTTCCAAGCTGAATTTTCAACGATTTTGTCTCGTGAAATTGATGATACGGCAATTAAAGCTGATATGGCAGGAGAATAATTAATGGCTCGTTTAACTTCAAATGGTGTTCGCAGTTCACGCTATTTCCGTCGTCGCAATTCAGATATTAATATGACAAATCTGATGGATGTGATGATGGTGTTGTTGGTGGTATTTATGGTGGCGGCACCGTTGATGACTTCAGGTATTGCGCTTGATTTGCCTAAAGTTGGTGGTAAAGCGATGAATGGTAAAGATACTTCTTTGAATATCAGTGTTGATAAGGAAGGGTATTACTATATCGGCAAGACCGAAGTTCCTCAAGATCAGATCGTTGATAAAGTTAAGGCTGTCCGTGAGGCTAATAATGAAGTGACAATCACAATTTCTGGCGATACGGATGCGCAATACGGACGAGTTATCGGTTTGATGGCGCTTCTTAAAGAAGCCGGTTTTGATAAAGTCGGACTTAAAACGGAGCCGAAACCTTTAGGCAAGAAATAAGATAACGATGAAACAGGCTCTTTATAAATCGATCGCGTTACACTTGGCTGTGCTTATCCTCTTTTTAGTGGATGTGCCGGCTTTTTGGCGTAATGATATGGTGATTGATCAAGTGCCGATTATTGTTGATTTGAATGATGTTAAAATCTCAGAAATGACTAATCTTCCTCCGAAAGCAAAAATGGGTGAGGAAGAGCGAGAAGCCAGTAAAATCCAACGTAAAATAGAAGATAATTATACCAAAGAGACACCACCGGAGCCTCAAGAGGAAGTGAAAGAAGAAAAGACTTCTAAAGAAGAACCGGAAGCTGTTGATGAAAAACCGCAAGAGGTTAAACAAGATTATTTAGTGGCGCCGCAACCGAAAAAGCCTGAAAAGCCGGTGAAGAAAGTTGCGCCTATGCCGCAACCTCGTAAGCCACAGCCCAAGAAACCTGAAATTAAAAAGCCGCAAAAACCGGAAAAAGGCACACCGCAATTAGCTAATCCGTTAAAGAGTTTGTTAGCTTCTGTTGATGCTTTGGAAAAGGATATCGGTGAAACAGATCAAGAAGCTGTTATTAAAGAAGGTACAAAAGTTGCCACGATGGGTGTTGAAGGTGGTGTCGGTGGGTCATATTTCAGTGAATTATCTATTACTGAAGCAGATATGATTGCCGGTCGTTTGCGTCAATGTTGGAATCTTGATCCGGGTGCGATGGGTATTAAGGATATGATTGTTGAAATCAGAACCTATTTGAATCAAGATGCAAGTATTCGTAAGGTTGAAATTTTGGATATGTCTCGTGTTAATTCTGATACACACTATCGTTCTGTGGCAGAAAGTGCGCGCCGTGCCGTTTATTCTTGTGCCGGTGTTTATAAGATTTTTGCTGAGAAATATGCGGATAAATACGATATGTGGAAAACGATGTTACTCCGCTTCAATCCTTTGACCGGAGCCGTCAATTAAAAAATATCTTGTTTGATTGCTAAAACTATGATATATTCTGTCGCAATAAACAGATTATCAATTTATTATTTTAAAAGCTTATGAGAGAAAAAGAAATTAAGACTCTTGCTGATGTC
>CAMHFM010000034.1 GCA_946184595.1 uncultured Azospirillum sp. | reverse complement strand
TTTCTTTAGCTGAAACAGCCATAATTGTTAGTACTTTTACAATTTCTTTGTCTTGTTTTTTTATCATTTTTTTTCCTTTTTCATTTCTTGATTATATTTTTTATCCAACACTACCTTCTAAACTGATATTTATCAATTTAGCGGCTTCTATTGCAAATTCCATCGGCAGATGCTGCATGACTTCTTTGCAAAAACCATTTACTATCAAACTAACGGCCTCTTCTTCACAGATACCGCGTTGTTGACAATAAAATAATTGTTCATCGCTGATTTTTGAGGTCGTTGCCTCATGTTCCAAAACAGCGCTGCGATTACGATTTTCCACATAAGGAACCGTATGTGAACCGCAGGTTTTGCCAATCAGCAAACTATCACATTGCGAATAATTGCGAGCATTATCCGCTTGCGGAGTAACTTTAACCAAACCACGATAGGTCTGATTTGAGAAACCGGCAGAAATTCCTTTCGAGATAATTTTTGAGGTGGTATTTTTACCGATATGAATCATTTTCGTTCCGGTATCAGCTTGCTGGCGATTATTTGTAATTGCCACAGAATAGAATTCACCAACCGAATTATCCCCCTGTAATACGCAGGAAGGGTATTTCCATGTAACGGCAGATCCTGTTTCTACTTGTGTCCATGAAATTTTAGAATTAACACCGCGACAAGCCGCACGTTTGGTCACAAAATTATAGACACCGCCTTTTCCTTCCTTATCTCCCGGATACCAGTTTTGAACTGTCGAATATTTCACTTCGGCATTATTCATCACTACAATTTCAACAATAGCTGCATGAAGTTGATTTTCATCACGCTGAGGGGCTGTACATCCTTCAAGATAAGAGACATAGCTGTCATCTTCGGCGACAATTAATGTACGCTCAAATTGCCCAGTATTTTTAGCGTTAATTCTGAAATAAGTCGATAATTCCATCGGGCTTTTAACCCCTTTAGGAATATATACAAACGAACCATCTGTAAACACGGCTGAATTCAGACATGCAAAAAAATTATCCGTATAAGGAACAACTGATCCTAAATATTTCTTAACCAAATCCGGATGATTTTTAATAGCTTCTGAAATTGAGCAAAAAATAATCCCTTTTTCAGCTAATTTAGCACGATACGTTGTCGCAACCGAAACGCTGTCAAAAACAGCATCTACTGCGACAACACCGGCCAAAGCTTCCTGTTCTTTAAGAGGAATTCCAAGCTTATTATAGGTTTCAAGCAAATTTTTATCAACTTCATCCAAGCTTTTCGGTGCTTGTTTTTGCTTTGGTGCCGAATAATAATGTAGTGCTTGGTAATCTATTTTATCATAGGTAAGTTTTGCCCAATTCGGTTCCGTCATGGTCTGCCAAAATTCAAAAGCTTTTAACCGCCATTCTAATAACCATTCGGGCTCCTCTTTTTTACGAGAAATCAAACGAATAATATCTTCATTTAGACCAATAGGAGCCGTATCGGCTTCAATGTCCGTTACAAAGCCGTATTTATACTTATCTCCGCTTTCGTCTATGATTTCCGGTTGCGTCATAAAATTCCTTATATTTTTCTTAAGAATCGAGCTTAACTTAGCTTTATTTATCATAAATTGCAATGCTTAATTAAAATTTAAATTATAAGCTTTACAATTTAGAACCGATAGAGAACGTTTGATATTGAATTTTAGAGGCTGATATTGAAAAAAATCACCATTATTTTGGTTTTGTTGTTTTTATGTTCCGGTTGTTCATTACAATCCGGAAAATTGCAGCTTTTGCCTTTTAATACTTGGTGGGGAAATACTCCTGATACAATTACTGTCCAAAGAGGTGATACCCTTTATAATCTTTCCCGACGCTATAATATTCCTATTCGAGATATTATTGAAACCAACCATTTAACCCCGCCTTATACCTTATATGTCGGGCGTGTTTTGCGTATGCCTACTGCTCGTTACCATACTGTGGTTATGGGCGATACTTTATATAGCATTTCCAGAAAATATAATGTTGATGTGACGACACTCAGTCGGCTGAATAATTTGCGAGAACCCTACACTTTAAGTATCGGCCAAAAATTAGCTTTGCCAGGAACTGTTAGCGCTTTAACTTATACCTCCCCTAGCGAATCGTCGACTAAAGTTTCTACAAAATCTGTTGCAAAAACAACAACAATTTCATCATCGTCTCAAACAACAAAACAACCTTCCACCACCCGTAAAACAAAATTTGCTTGGCCTGTTCGCGGAACAATCATTTCGCGCTTTGGAACAATCGGCAAAGGCCGCTCTAATGATGGTATAAATATCAAAGCACCTCTTGGAACAACCGTTAAAGCCGCTGATGCTGGTAAAGTTGTTTATGCCGGCAATGAGCTTAAAGGTTTTGGTAATTTGATACTTATTCAACATAATGACGGCTGGATTACGGCTTATGCGCATAACAATAAATTTTTAGCTAAAAAAGGGCAGTTTGTTCAAAAAGGAACGCCTATTGCTCAAGTCGGCAGCTCTGGCGGTGTAAATACTCCACAACTTCATTTTGAGGTTCGTGCCGGCAAAAAACCAATGAATCCTGTTCTTTATCTGCCTTAATTATTTCATTTTTTCTGCACAAACAGGTTAAAACTTGCTTTTTAATGCTTGTTATCCTTATATAATGTTGTATAGTATGATGAATTTTAATTTGTAGGAGAAAAATGAAATGGACACGACTTTATATCAGTTGTTAATCCTGTTCTTA
Source organism: uncultured Azospirillum sp. (assembly GCA_946184595.1). Classification (GTDB taxonomy): domain Bacteria; phylum Pseudomonadota; class Alphaproteobacteria; order RF32; family CAG-239; genus Scatocola. The sequence goes on along the minus strand of CAMHFM010000034.1, from coordinate 5,157 downwards.
TTGTTTTATTTGTTTTTAATCCGTCCGGAAGCAAAAAAAGCAAAAAAACATCAAGAAATGCTTAATTCATTGAAAAAAGGAGATAAAATCATTACACGTAGTGGTGTATATGGTGTTATCTCTAAAGTTCAAAATGAAAATGATTTATTAGTTGATATTGCCGAAGGCGTAACAATTGTTTTAAATAAAATGGGCGTGTTCAGTTTAGCTGACGAAGCAGGTGCTCCCTTAGCAAATAACCAAACTAAGAAGAAAAACAAAGGAAAATAATATGTATAAATTGTCAACATCTCGAGTCTTTTTGATTCTAGCAATTTGTGCGGCCGGTATTTTCTTTGCCGTTCCGAATATGCTGAAAGATAAGGACTCTTTGCCTAAGTGGTGGCAACCGGTTAATCTTGGTCTTGATTTACAAGGCGGTTCCAATCTGTTATTGCAAGTCAAAATGGATGACGTTTTGAAAGAAAGAATGTCTACAATAGAGGATTCCGTTCGTCAAGTTTTGCGCGATAATCGTATCCGTTATAAAAATTTACAGGCTAACAGTGATGGTGTTACCGTAGAAATTGAGAATGCAGGTTCTCGTGCAACAGCTATTTCTAAGTTTTCAAAAATTGATGACGGTATGGAAATTGTCGAAGATGAAAATAATGTTATCACTATTAAATACAGCGACTTTGCTATTAATCAATTAAAAGCCAAAGTTGTTGATCAATCTATTGAAATTGTTCGTCGTCGTATTGATGAACTCGGCACAAAAGAGCCTGTTATTCAAGGACAAGGCAGAGACAGAATCGTTGTTCAACTTCCGGGATTGCAAAATCCTGAAGCTGTTAAAGTTTTACTTGGTAAAACCGCTAAAATGTCTTTCCATATGGTTGATAGTCGCTCAACTGCTGCTGATGCCCGTCGCGGTATGTTAAGCTCGAGTTCCCGTTTAGTCAGCGGTGATGGTGGTACCTACGTTATCAGCCGTAAACCTGTTGTGGGGGGCGAAAATTTGATTGATGCTCAAGTTGCTTATCAAGATGGATCTCCTGTTGTCAGTTTCAAATTTAATACAATTGGTGGTAAAAAATTTGGTGAAGCAACTAAAAATAACGTTGGTGAAAGATTAGCCATTGTTTTGGATAATGAAGTTATTTCAGCCCCGACCATTCAAAGTGCTATTTTGGGTGGCAGCGGTGTCATTACAGGAAACTTTGATGTTAAGTCTGCTAACGATTTGGCTTTGCTTTTACGTTCCGGTGCTCTTCCAGCACCTTTGGAAGTTATTGAGGAACGTACAGTTGGTGCCGGCCTTGGTGCTGATTCTATTAAAGCCGGTGTTTTTGCTTCAATTATCGGTTTAATCTGCGTTGTTTTATTTATGTTAGCGGCTTATGGTTTATTTGGTTTATTTACAACCATTACCGTTTTCACAAACCTATTCTTAATGCTTGGTGTATTGAGTATTATGGGTGCAACTTTAACATTACCAGGTATCGCCGGTGTCATTCTGACAATCGGTATGGCTGTTGATGCTAACGTTTTAATTTTCGAACGTATGCGTGAAGAAGTTAAAAATGGTCGTTCAACACGTGATGCCGCTGATGCTGGATTTACAGAAGCATGGCGTACGATTTTGGACTCTAACCTGACAACTTTAGTTGCTGGCTTTGTTCTGTTTTATTTCGGAACCGGTCCGGTCAGAGGGTTTGCCGTTACTTTAACTGTTGGTGTTTTAACATCTATGTTCACATCTGTAACGGTTTCTCGTTTAATTATTACCTACTGGCTAAATCGCTTTAAGCCTAAAAAGCTCCCGATTTAATGAAGATAAGGAAATTAAAAAATGAAAATATTTAATTGGGTTACAAAAGATACAAATTTTAATTTTATGAAAGCTGCCAAACCGACTTTTATTGTTTCTACATTGTTGGTTATATTGTCTTTTGTCAGCTTTGCCGTTAAGGGTTTTAATTACGGCATTGACTTTTCTGGCGGTATTTTGATTGAAATTGAAAGCCCGGAAGCTATTGATGCTGAGTCTTTGAGAAAACAGCTGACAGAAGTTAAGCTTGATGACTTAAACATTCAATCTATCGGTGACAGCGGACAAGAATTTATGATTCGCGCTCAAGCCGAAAGTTTGGATGAAAAAGCACAAATGGCTGCCGTTAGTGAAATTAAAAATGTTCTCGGAAGCGATTACGAATATAAACGTGTCGAACTCGTTGGACCGCAAGTCGGAAGTGAGTTAAAACGTGCAGGATTACTTGCTTCTGTTGGTGCTATTTTAGCGATTTCCTTATATATCTGGATTCGTTTTGAATGGCAATTTGCTTTAGGTGCGATGATTGGTTTATTCCACGATCTTATCGTCACTGCCGGTTTGTTGTCTTTCTTCCATTTGGATTTCAGTTTAACAACAGTTGCCGCCTTGCTGACATTAGCCGGTTATTCGGTTAATGACACGGTCGTCACTTATGACCGTATCAGGGAAAACCTGCAAAAGTTCAGAAGAATGCCGCAAACGGATTTACTTAACAAAAGTATCAATGATATTTTATCTCGTACAATCTTAACGGGTTTAACAACTTTGTTAGCCGCCGCAGCTCTGTTTATTTGGGGCGGTGAGGCTCTGAGAAGTTTCTCCTTCACCATTGTATGGGGAATTATCATCGGAACATATTCTTCCATTTATGTCTGCGGAACATTCCTCAACTTATTTGACCTTCGTGCCGCACAGGATGAAAAAAATATTAATCCGTTCGGCAATGTTGATTAAAAAAAGGGAGGTTAACCTCCCTTTTTTATTTTTTAAGCCACTTCTTTATTTTTCTTTAAAGCTGCTAAAATCGGTCTATCTGCTGGAGGAAATTCGTAATCATCCATTTCAGACAGACTGACCCAGCGGGCTTGTTCATGATCAGGATGAAATGAGATATCATCACTTTTGCTTTCAGCCCAATAGGCATTCAGAACTATTGTCCCAAAATCATAATCAAAGCTCGATTGCATAAAAAATTCACCTACAGTCACGGGCAGATTAAACTCTTCCATAAGTTCTCTTTGCAGGCATTGCGGCAAGGTTTCACCTTCCTCAAGTTTTCCGCCCGGAAATTCCCATAAATATTCTAAGCTTTTACCTTTTTTGCGTTGCGCAATCAGTATTTTATTTTGATATGTAATAATACCGGCTGCAACTTGTTTAACAGACATTTTCTTTTCCTTCTTATCTAATTATATTATATATACACATACCTCAGCTTCTCTTGTAATTCAAATAAAAATATGCTGATATAAAATAGCAAATTAGTAAAGGAGATAAATTAATGAATAAATATATTTTAGTTGCTGCTATTTTAGCTTTTTCTGCAAACGCTTATGCTGCAGATGTTCTCACAACTTTAGATAAGGTTGATTCTAAAGTCGTTGCCACTCAGGGAAAAGTTGATGCAAGTAAGGCTAAATTGCAAGCTAAGCAAGATGCTCTGAAAGAAAAAGTAGCAGGTGCTACAGATGCTAAGACATCAGAAACTTCCGAAAAAGCAGCTAAAATTCAAGAAAAAGTTAATACCATTAACACAAACTTGAATACATTGAAAAATAGTTTAACGGTTGCTGAATAATTCTCAGCTATTCAAAAAAAAATGAGATGCCTTGCATCTCATTTTTTATTTTTAAAATTCTTGTTTTAAATCTCGATCAAACATACTTCGAATCGCTGACTTTATATCTTGTTTTTCATAAATCGCTTTATACAATGCTTGGCTAATCGGCATATCAATATGTTCTTTATCTGCGATTAACTTAACAGCTTTTAAAGTTGGTACACCTTCAGCCAATTTGCCAAATGCTTCACCTTTAGCAAATTGCTCTCCATACATACGATTGTGACTATGTTTAGAAAATAATGTTGCCTCATAATCTCCTAAATGGGCTAATCCGTAAGCAGTCTTTGGATTTCCACCAAAATGGGCTATAAAGCGACCAACTTCAACCGGAGCTCGAGCCATCAAAGCTCCTTTTAAGCCGTACCATTCCAAACCATCTAAAATACCGGCAGCTAAGCCAATAACATTTTTTAATGCGGCTCCAATTTGATTACCAATTAAATCTGCTCCGAAATAAAAACGAATTAACTCACTTTGCATCATATCTATAACATGGCGTGTTGTTTCTGGCTCATCACTATCAATAACAGCACAAGATGGTACTTTTTTCATATAATCTTGAACATGTCCCGGTCCTGCTAAAACTGCAATATGGACAGGTTGGGATACTTCTTCACGCATAATTTGATACATTGTTTTTGCAGTGCTTTCTTCAAGCCCTTTCATTGCTAACAAAAAGGTCTTTCCTGCAATATTGTATCCGTTTAACTGTTTACACAACGAGCGAAAATGCTGACATCCGATAGAAATAATGATAAAATCATTTTGCAAAACATCTTCGATATTTTCATGTAAAATCATATTATTTGTCATACACAAATAACTGTTTTTTCGAGTTTCTTTCAGCTCAATAAAATTCGGAGAGGTCGGAATATCGTACATATCGACGTTATCAAATTTTGCACAATTAACGGAGTACCAGCCTAAAAATGTTCCCCAGCGCCCACAGCCGATTAATGAAGAATTTGCCATAATTATTCCTTTATCAGATTATTACTTAATATCCTATACCTAGCGCAAATTTGAAAGATTTGCAACATGATACGGCAATAACTCACAAGAGGTTGTTAAGAAGCTGAGCTTTTATTGTGTTGGCGGGCAACGATAGCATTAATATAATCAAATTCTTCAAAAGATTTGTAGGCATTATCATAACTTTTGCCATCACAATCATAAAAAACTTGATTTGCCAGGGATTTAATGGCGTTATCTATACGCTCAAAAGCGTGATTATAATCGGAATTAAAATTATTTTTAACTTTCTTTTGAACTAAATCATGATAGGCAGAAATAACCTTAAGAGTCTCGTCTGCCGAATTGGCATAACCGCGCTGCTCAAAGTCTTTCATAATTTGAGCTGTGGTCTGGTAAAAGCATTTATTTGTTAAAATTCCTCTTTGCTTTTTATTGTTGCCATCAATAATCATGATACACCCCAATTAAAAACGTAATTCTATCTAACATAAAATCTTTTAAAATGCAAGTCCGCATTCAAATT
>CAMHFM010000033.1 GCA_946184595.1 uncultured Azospirillum sp. | reverse complement strand
AAACGCCAACCTTTTTTATCCATCCAACTCAGCATCCAGTAGCCTAAAATGACGAGCATGGCACCTGCCCAAACGCCAACGATAGCATCATCAACTCCGTAACTGCGTGCAATTTCGAGCGATGCGCCGACAGCCACAGTACAAACGGCACATGCCGGATTGGCTAAAACCGGTGTGGCTGTTATTATTAATAAAATTGCTAAAAGAACGAACATATTTATCCCTTTCTGTTTTTACTTTTTTTATTATTCCCTATTGTTTTGTTTTTGCAAGTCTTTTATTCAATTTATTCTTTTCCTTCAGCTGTTTCCGTATTTTTCAAATAGCGTCGCGCCATTTTCAGAGCATTATCAAAAGTTGATGCCGTAGAAATTGTATGATAATCAATTCCTTCCTCTAAAAAGGCTTCATGTAAAACACGGCGCGGCTGTTTTTTGACGTTAGAAAAGATAACTTTAATCCCTTTTTTGCGCTGTTTTTTTACAAACTCAACAATAATATTTGCCCCGCTGGCATCAACCATCGGTACATATCCCATACGTAAAATCAAAACTTTCGGCATTTCATTTAAGTTTTTCAAAAATTGAGAAATATTTGATACTCCTCCAAAGAACAACGGTCCGGAAATACGCATTGATATAACACCACGGTTACGCAAAACTTCGCTAAAATCACGACCGCCATATTTTTTCTCGACTAATGCAGGGTCATCCGTTTCAATTTCCATTTCTCGACTCATACGATGCATAAATATAACGCTTGCCAGAATAAATCCAACGGAAATTGCGGTATTTAAATCAACCAAGACTGTCAGCAGAAGCGTTACAACTAACGTATATCTGTCTCCTTTAGGACCTTGCAGTAACTTATACATTTTTTCAAGCCCAAGCATATTATAGCCGATAATCATTAAAACAGCAGACAAACAAGCTAAAGGAATATATTTGGCCACGGGCGCTAACAACAACATAAATAAAATTAAAAAGACAGACTGCATAATACCTGCCATCGGAGAATATGCCTTGGCTTTAAAATTTGCAGCTGTTCGAGCTATTGCCCCTGTAGCCGGAACACCCATAAACAGGACACTCATTATATTAGCGACGCCTTCACCGATTAATTCAGCGTTTGAATTGTGATTATCACCGCTCATACCATCAACGACTGTTGCGCTTAGCAAAGATTCTACACCGGCTAAAAAGGCAATCGTTAATCCGCTTGGTAACACTTTAAGCATTAAATTCATATCAATATCCGGTAACTTCGGCATTGGTAGAAAACGTGGAATTCCACCGAATTTATTACCAATCGTATCAATATTCATCCCAAATGCGGCAACTAAAATTGTCGCTCCCGTAACACATAATAAATATGCCGGTAATTTCGGACGACGCAGATGAATATAAAAAATAACGCTGAAAGAAAATACAGCAATCAAAATCGAGCCGATAGTAAAGTTATCGAGATTATGAAGATAAACATTCCATTTTGATAAGAAATCAGCTGGCACATTTTCAATTTTAAGTCCCAATAAATCTTTAATCTGAGTTGAAATTAAAAGCAATCCTATTCCTGCGGTAAAGCCCGTCACTACCGGATAAGGGATATATTTAATATATGTTCCTAATTTCAAATAACCGGCAGCAATTAACACGACACCGGCGACAATCATACACATTGCCAATCCTTGATACCCGTATTGTTGCATAACATTAAATATAACAACAACAAAAGCGCCTGTCGGTCCACCGATTTGGTAGCGGCTTCCGCCTAACAAAGCAATAAAAAATCCGGCAATAATTGCAGTATATAATCCTTGATCTGGACCAACACCGGAAGCGATTGCCAAAGCCATAGCCAACGGAATGGAAATAACGGCAACCGTTAATCCTGCTATGCAATCTCGCTTAAATTTTTCTAGATTATAGCCTTTATATAAACATTCGGCTAATTTCGGGGTAAAGTTATTTATATAATATTCGGCGAATCGTTTCCAATATTCTATCATTTTGTTCTTCTTTCTCTCTTCTCTATTTTAGGTCGGCGATAGGTGTACAACTTTTTTTGTTCCAGTCAAGTCTTTATCCCCAAAATTTTTCTCTTATATAATATAAAAGCGGAAGTTCAGCTTCCGTTTTTATAAAAAAGTTTCCCCCTTGACCAAACCTAGCGGTTTGGAGGGGTGACTCTGTTATATATGTTAGTGCAATCGAAGAATGGCTTTTGCTCAGTCATATTTAGTTATTTAATAGAGCCTATTTTTTATTCGGCAATCAGTTCTTTAACCCGTTCCGCCATTTTTTCAAGAACATCTGATTTCGGTGTATATTTTTCCTCAAACGGAGCAACCGTTTGCCAACCGAGTTCTTCATAAACTTTTTGAATATTTGCGGTCACGCCGCCTTTCCAACCAAATGAACCAAAGGCAAGAGCGCGTTTATTTTTAGGTTGCAGGCCTTGCATATAGGTTACAAATGCAGCTACACGAGGAAAAAGTTGATTGTTTAGTGTCGGGGTACCGATGAGAACATATTTAGCATCTAAAAAGTCGACCATAACTTCAGAAATATGTTTATTGCTCAGGCAATGTTTAACAACCGGGATACCGGCATCTTGGCAAACAGCCATTGCGGTTTCGGCCAGTTTTGCGGTTGCTCCCCACATTGTATCATACACAATTACGGCTTTACCCTCATTTTGACCGCTAGCCCATTTAGCGTAAAGGTTCAAAATTTTGCTGACTTCTTCTTTACCAGACCAAATACAGCCGTGGGACGGGGCAATCATCTCAATGTCCAATTCTAACTGTCCGGCAGTATTGAGGGCCTTTTCAGCCTGCATGCCATAAGGAAACAGAATATTAGCATAATAACTTTTAGCTTCCTGACAAACCATATCAAGCGGCATATCTTTCACCCAGATACTTTCGCAAGCATAATGTTGTCCAAATCCGTCATTTGACAGTAATAATTTATCTTCTTTAACATAGGTCATCATTGAATCCGGCCAATGTAACATCGGCGTTGTCATAAATTCTAATGTATGATGACCAAGGGATAAGCTGTCTCCGGTTTTAATAATTTGATATTCCCATCCTGTTGTATCAAAATGGGCTTCTAAAGCCATTTTACCGGCAGCATTAGTCACGATTTTTGCTTGCGGTGCTAATTTCATCAATTCCGGGATATTACCTGAATGATCCATCTCAACGTGATTCACCACGATATAAGCTATTTTGCTAAAATCGGTCACACTTTTAATACGAGCGATATTTTCTGCTGACATATAAGCTTTAACGCCGTCAATCAGAGCGATTTTGTCGTCCATAATCAAATAAGCATTATATGTTGAGCCGTGAGGGGTGGCATAACCGTGAAATTCCTGCAAATTCCAATCTTTAACACCAGTCCAATAAATATCTTTTTTAACTTCTACCGCATTCATCATTTTATCCTTTCGTCTGTCTATCTTCATACATAATAACAAAAAATAAGATTGACAATCTTTTATTTTCGCTTACAAACAATAAGGTAGACTATTTTATTTGAAGGAGACTGATTATGGAACTTAAGGGATCCAAAACCGAACAAAATTTGAAGGAAGCATTTGCCGGCGAATCTATGGCTCGCAATAAATATACTTATTATGCTTCTAAGGCTAAAAAAGAAGGTTATAACATCATTGCCGCTAAGTTTGAAGAAACTGCCAACAATGAAAAAGAGCATGCTAAATTATGGTTTAAGTTACTCCATGACGGTAGTGTTCCTTCAACAGAAGAAAATTTAAGAGATGCTGCCAGCGGTGAAAATTTTGAGTGGACAGATATGTATGACCGTATGGCTAAAGAAGCTGATGCCGAAGGTTTCAGCAAAATCGCAGAAATGTTCCGCGGTGTTGCTGCGATTGAAAAGAATCATGAGGAACGCTACAATGCTTTATTGAAAGCATTATGCGAAGGTCGTATTTTCTCTCGTCCGACAAAAGTTGTATGGGAATGTGCAAATTGCGGTTGTCGTGTTGAAAGCCCGTTGGCTCCGGAAAAATGTCCGGTTTGCGATCATCCGCAAGCTTATTTCTTTGAATTACAAGAAGAATTTTAAGCACCTTTTTATCAAAACACCCCTCAAAAATGAGGGGTGTTTTTTTATGGTTATTATCACTTATCTCTGTGTATAGGACAGAACCGGAATAGTTGGATATGCTGTTGTACGTCCTACTGACCATGACTGTCCGTTACTATAATTAAAACAGGTATGATAAACAGAGCTGTTATCATAACTTGATTGGACATGTCCACCACTAAATATACTCTTACTGGTTACATTATATAAAATATTACGCGCTGAATATGTCCTACTAATTTCCGTATGGGTAGGCAAATACCATTCACCTTCTCGGCACATATTATGGCTACACATCGGACTAGTATAAGCATGAACAGCTTCAACCGCCGGATATTCAAATCCTTCACTTTCTGGTTCCGCTTTAATTTTCAAACATTGTAAAGTATTTGCGTGCCCAGTACCGGTCAAACTATAAGAGCGGTCTCCGGCCAACATATTTGAAAAAGCTAAATTTGCAAATGGTGTAATAGAGTTATTTGGAGCTGTCGCCAATATCAGGGTTTCACCATTTCCATCTGCTTGATAACCAATGACACCGATATAGTTACCATTTAAGTAAGCGGCATCCCCGACTTGACAATTCAGTTTATTGGCAACACTACATGCCCATTCATTATAGCCTTTACTGGTACTCGTGACTGAGCAATTTTGTAACTGACATTGGGCTTGGCAAACACTACCCTTCGGTGTAAAGCCACTGTCACATGACGTGTATTGATAATAGTTATTACCACCAACCTTACAATAATTTGTCGTACCACGTTGCTGGACGGAATTAGGCTCATAACTATACGGGTAAGTTCTGACATTACAGTCATCGAATATACATTCGTGACCGGCTGCACCGCCTTTAACCCAACCTTCATTACAACTGATGTAACCGAACCAGGTACCACTTTCATCCATACAGCTTTCAACTACACCGGCTAAGTCACCAGGGTGCTCTGAATACGGATATCTGTCTTTCGGGCAACCGACATCGCAAGTTGGTTTGGTATTTTGAATCTGGTACAAACTCTCTTTTTTACATTTTTTGATACGATAATAAGTGACTTTATCGGCACCGATACCGGATTCACAAGTCTCAAGAGACTCAATATGGTCTCTGACTTTACGGCCATCAGAGGCGAGTTCATCCAAATCTGCCTCTAAGAGGCTAAAGCCGCGACATGAGTTGTCAAGACACAGACATTTTGGCTGTTGCGACGCATCATTATTGGAGTATGGGCAAATCAATGGCAAACCAATGGTACAATCCCGCAAATTCGACTTATAGCCCCAACTTTCACAAGTTCTGACATAATCGTCATCAGCCAGAACATTCCCGGAAAAAATGACTAATGACAATCCTGCTGTAGTTAATAATCTTTTTATCATCATCAGTCTCCTTAGAATGAAATGCGAATCATCGGATATGAAGGGAATGGCTTATCAGGTTGGCGCCAAGTATTATAACCGCAACGACCAAACTCTCTGGCAAACCTCTGTCCATCTTCATATGTTACTTGATTGACCCACGTGCTACCAGGGTAAGAGTAGCCGGCGGCACAGACTGATCCGCGAGCGGCGAAGTCACAAGAGTTATCATTATCGCCGGAGCCATACATGTGCCAATTGCCTTTACCCAAAACCGGATCGAGCTCTAATCCCGGAGGAGCAAAATCTTCTTTACTCCATCTCACTGCCTCATCAAACGTTTTTGTGGCACCTGTGAGCGACAGAACATGGATTTCATTTGTATACTTTGCCGTAACCAATCCGACAACAATATCACCTTTTTTTAAAATATCATTTGTTGCACAGGTATTGTAATTCGGCGCATAACAATATTTTGAGCAAGAACCGTAAGCATTACACCCCTTGAAAAAGCCTTCCGGACATTTCTCAAAGCCATATTGCTCATCAAGGTTACCTTGGTTAACATCGGTATTTACCTTGATAAGGAAACGCCCATGAGCATGCCAAAGTCCGTTTTCCTTAACCAAATTGGAGACGTGGTAACAAATATTACAAGCGCTTTCGGTTCCGGTATTACAGCCCTCGACTAAGAGTGCTTTAACGCTCTCATCACCGAGTTTATTGCCATATCTGTCTTCATAGTGCGTATAACGGTTGACACAATAAGCATCTTCTTGTTTACGCGGATCTTTCTTTGAGCTAATTGAATATGGTGCAATATTATTTTGTTGTAAAAACGTATTGATCTGACCGATACTTAAATACGGGTAAACATAGCAATAATTGACTGTCGGAGCAGGCAAACATTTATACTTATTCTCGCCTGATCCCATATAGTATCTGATATAGCAATCAGAATAACCATAGTAGCTACCTTCATCATCTGTACAGCTGACTGAGTGTCCATATACACCCTTATTGAAACCATACGGTGAAGCTGAATTCAATTCATAGTAATGGGAAACGTCAAACGGCAATCCGGTCTTCGTTGGGCTATTACGTTCACAAACACATTTGTAGTAATCAGCTTCTGAAGAGTTATTGCTCTTTCTCTTCCACATACCTTGACCGAATTCGGTATTGTCTTCCGTATAACAATCCTCATAACCGTAGTGTTTACTGTAACCTGTCGGTTTGCTTGGGTCTGCCTCACTGCATTCCTTACGGATACCAGGCTCTGTTCCCGGGTTATTTGAATATGGATATTTAATTCTTGAGCAAACATTGGCAACACATTTACCGTTTTGATACTTGTATCCTTCTTGGCAACAGGTATCCCACATACCAATGTTGTTCAGTGTCGTTTGATCTGCCGTTAAGGCTAATGTTGACGCGATAATCGAGCCTTCACTCCAACCTTTGTTACAAGATTCTGCTTTATATTTACAACGCTTATTTCCGGTATTGGCTGACGGACACATATCTATCTTTGCTTTTGTACTATCGCAGGCATCCTCCCCGCCAACATCATACCCCGTACAATATTTACTTTCTAAACACCATACTTTACTACTGTTCGTCGGGCAACGGATCATGGCTTCTTTATTATAACAGTCTGCTTCACTCTTGGTGTAGCCTTGGGCTTCACAGTTCATGTAAAATTCATTCTCCGGATAACCTACTGTCGATATATAACTCGGGCGTTTACATAATTCACTCTCTGCCGCCTTCATTGTTGCCCCTTCAGGCTCATATAAACAGTGCCAGATTTTTGTGAATAAAAAGTCATCAATATTCGTTTCTGATGTCTTGGTACAACGGGTTTCACAATTTGTCTCTGTGGTATAGACTAATCCGTTTTTACGACATACGTTGTTGGCATCAATTAACTTACCATCCGTACATATTGTATCATAGTGCTGTGCACATGGACATTCTTCATACCGTGATTCAATTGTACGCGTGATAATATTGGTGATAACACGACATTCGTTACCACGTCCAACTTCGTGATTGCCGGCATCGCACTTGCTATAACTCGCAGGACAACAACTGATGAAATATAATTCGTCTTTTTTGGTTCTCGGTTCATACGCTGAACACGCTAAGTTCGCATTAAAACGTGTATAGTCAATATAATTCGTTCCCGGAATGGTTCCGCACCATTCACCTTTGATTGAACTGTATTGATAACGTCCTCTATCACAGGCACAACGGTACTTCTTCTCTCCACCCCAATAACAACTGTCATTTGATAATTTTGCCGCGTTGTTCGGGCATTCAGCATTCTCCGTTACCGTATATAATTTAGAGTCACAACATCCCGTTGTATAATCTCCGGCTCCGGCAACTGAGGCCATACTCGGGTCATCACTACATAATCTACTCGGTTTCATATCACCGGTACATTTGGATTTTGGAATAATATAACCCAAGGCACCGCATTGGCTTTTAACGTCCAAAGAGCCCTTAAATTCTATCGTTGAATCTGATTTTAAAAAACTGACTGCCGCAAATTGCGGATATGTAGGTTTTGACCTAGC
>CAMHFM010000032.1 GCA_946184595.1 uncultured Azospirillum sp. | reverse complement strand
AAATAGCGCCATAAAAACATATGATTTCAACTCTAAAGATAGCATTAAAGCTTTTGTAGATAACATAATGTATCTTCTAGGTGATTGTAACAACATTACAAATCAACTTTCCAAAAACAAAACAAAAAATGATATATATAACTATTTATGGAAGTGTGAATATATAAAACCTAAATATTCTTTATTAGCCAATAATAAAGAATTAAGTTTTCTCTCCAGGAGAACGTGGAATCGTATTACTTATCTTTTATCTGCTGTTAGATCCAAGTAATCGACCAATTGTCATAGACCAACCAGAGGAAAATTTAGATAACTTCACAATTTCAAAAAATCTTGTACCTCTGATAAAGCAAGCTAAGAAAAAACGCCAAATATTTATGGTTACCCATAATCCTAACATTGCTGTTGTATGTGATGCTGAACAAATTATCCATGCCAACATAGATAAGAAACATAACAATAAAATAACTTATACATATGGAGCTATTGAAACACCTGAGATAAATGGGTTAATTGCTGAAGTTCTTGAAGGCACAATTGCCTCTTTCGATATTAGAAATAATAAATATTTTGTAAATCGTAAAAATAAATAAAAAACTTTAGTTTATAGTTCGTAAATTGCCTTACTGCCCCTGCCAATATAAAAACCCCACCTATATGGTGGGATTTTTTTATGGCAAAGTAAAGATGAGAACTCACGGAGAAGTGAGTTTGACAAGGAGGAGCAGGCGAGACGGAAGTATCGCCGCACTTGCGACGACGCAGCGACGCAGAATTTTCGCAGAAAAAAATTCAAGTCCATCTTATTGCCCTCATTTCTCTAATATGCAGGATATGTTGTAATTGTTTTATTCAAATTCGGTTGCTCTATCACATTGATATCTGTCGCCGGATACGATTGAATATCATAAATTCTTCCGCCAGACTCATAAAGGGTATTTTGAATTTGTTTATTAACGATTTGCGGACTTTCTTGAGGAGATATTTGAGGATTTTGCGGTAAATTTTCCTGAACAACCGATTGTGGCAAAGAAAAATTTTTACCGGCAGGCTCTAAAGGCAACTTCTGATTTTCGGGTGGATTGCTTTGTGTCAAAGAATTATCTTCCTGTATCGGATTGCCTAAAGGGTTTTCCTCGCTGTTCTGTTCCAAAAGAAAACTGTTTCTTTGACCATTCCCTTCATTCGCACTTCCAAAAACATACACCGGCGCATTGACGGGCGCCTCTTGTTCAAATGTATAGTTTTCTTGAATTTGCGCTTCAGCTTCCAGGGCTGTAATAAACACTACTAACGCAACAACCTTTTTCATCTGATTTCCTTCAATAAGCATACTTATTAAATAGTGCCGATTAAAAGAAATTAAAGGAACCTCATTATGATTTAAACACCGCTTTATCCCAAAAATCATCTTCATATCAAGGATATTTAAATAAATCCTTGACATCTGACCTTAAAAATATTTATATAGCGGTAAGATTTAAAGCAGGTGCTAAAATACTGCTGTTTTATTGTGGTTAACAGACAACAATAATTTGTTTTAATTTTTAAGTAAGTGGATAATCTATGGCAAAAATAAATCCTATACAATTTTTAAGACAAGTCAAACAAGAGGTCAAAAAAGTCTCTTGGCCGACAAAAAAAGATGTAACACACACCGCGACAATCGTTATTATCCTTGTCGCTATTGCTGCAACTTTCTTCTTTTTTATTGATCAAATTATTGGTTGGCTGATGAAGTTAATTTTAGGTCTTGGAGTTTAAGAAAAATGACAGCACGTTGGTATGTCTTGCATGTATATTCTGGTTCTGAAAAAAAAGTTGCAGAGTCTATCAGAGAACAAGCAGCATTAAAAAATATTGAAGATAAAATTCAGGAAGTTATCGTTCCGACTGAGGAAGTTGTCGAGATTCGTAAAGGAACAAAGGTTAATGCGGAACACAAATTCTTCCCAGGATATGTCTTAATCAAAATGGAAATGTCTGATGAATATTGGCATATTGTTAAAAATACGCCAAGAGTAACAGGCTTTTTGGGTAGCCGTAACAAGCCGCAACCAATTAGCGATGCAGAAGCTAAGCGCATTATGACACAGATGGAAGAAGGTATCGAAAGACCTCAAGTTACAGTTCAGTACGAGGTCGGCGAGCAAGTTCGCGTTAATGATGGTCCGTTTGCATCATTTATCGGTTTGGTTGAAGATGTTGATACGGAAAAATCTCGATTAAAAGTTTCTGTTTCAATCTTCGGACGTTCTACTCCGGTCGAGTTAGAATTTAACCAAGTCGAGAAAGTAAAATAACAAACATCTAAATTAAAGCCTCATCTTTTGAGGCTTTATCTGTCTAAAGGAGAAACCAATGAAAAACTTTATAAATGAATTCAAAAAATTTGCAATGCGCGGCAATGTTATCGATATGGCCGTTGGTATCATTATTGGTGCTGCTTTCGGGAAAATAGTCGATTCTTTAGTTAAAGATGTCATTATGCCTCCGATTGGCCTTTTGCTTGGTAAAGTAGATTTCTCAAACTTATTTATCACCTTAAAAGAAGGTGCTGTTGCCGCTCCTTATGCTTCTCTTGATGCCGCTCAAAAAGCAGGTGCCGTCACAATGAATATCGGCTTATTCGTTAATGCTTTAATCAGCTTCACGATTGTTGCTTTTGCCGTCTTTATTTTAATTAAAGGTATTAATGAGTTACAAGCTAAAATGGCTAAAAAAGAGGCTGAGGAAGAAGCTGCAAACCCGACAACGAAAAAATGTCCTTATTGCTGCTCTGAAATTGACATTAATGCAAAAAACTGCATATAACGAAAGAGGGTTATATGCAGTTTTTTAGGCGAATTTTCTTGGTTTTATTTACGTTCTGGCTTATTCCGATCGGAAATAGCTATGCATCAAATATACACTTAATCCTCGGCGGTGACTATGTCATATCTGATGTTAAATCCAGCACACCTAAAAATAAAAAACAGGCATATATACCGCCTAAAGATGACTTTAAGAGCTTTTCTCCGGTTATCGGATTAACCGCCTATGGCATCGGTCTTGAGGCATACATCCTAAACTCTGATACAGTAAAAAAAGATTCCCTTGAAGCAAAGATCAGAGCTTATGGTTTTGATGTATTCGGAGAGGCAAACCTTTCTGACAATTTTTCCGTTGTTGCCTCCCTCGGTCTTACAAAATACACTTTCATGGTCAAAAAAGACAATATAAAATATAAAAATGACTGTGATGGGCCGAGAGTAGGAATTGGTTTGCAATATTACCTTACACGCAACATCAGTATCATCGGAATGTATCACTATACTTTACTTAATTCCGGAGATAATGACTTATACGATGCTGTAAGCGAAGTTTCAGCCGGCTTGCGTTTCATTTTCTAAATCTTCCGCAATTCCCTTTTGATTTTTCTTAATCTGAGATTCTTCAGAATCAAAATCAACAACAGTTTGTGAAGAAACAGACGGACGATCTTCCGTTAAAACCAACGTTTCGACACTTAAATCTTCAACATTCATATTTATAGCGCTGAATGTCCAAACAAGCATTACCAAATTTTTGACAACTTCATCCATAAAACATCTCCCGATATTAAAGATGAATTTGTAAATAATCAGCTTTTAGGAAAATTAAAGAGGATTAAGCAACTTTACCAACTTGCTGCGTATCGCTGATCAATGCATACGTATCTTTAGCAATCATCAACTCTTCATTTGCCGGAATAACCAGTACTTTAACTTTTGAATCCGGCGAAGAAATAATAGCTTCCTGCCCGATAGTATGATTTGCTTTCTCATCTAAAGAAATACCGAAGCATTTTAAGCGGTTGCAGACAAGTTTACGAATAAAGGCTGAATTTTCACCAATACCGCCGGTAAAAATAAGAGCATCTAAACCACCTAAAACAGCCACAAAAGAGCCAATATGCTTAATTAATTGATGAATATAAACATTAACGGCTGTAATTGCACGTTCTTCACCAGCGACATAGTGCTCTAAAATCTCACGCATATCCGAATAACCTGATAACCCGAGCAACCCACTCTCTTTATTGAGCATCATATTAACTTCATGCATCGTTTTATTTTGGGTATTCATAATATGAAACGGAACATACGCATCCAAATCGCCACAACGTGTTCCCATAATCATACCGACCATAGGCGTAAAGCCCATCGTTGTATCAACACTTTTACCATCTTTAATTGCTGTAATCGATGCACCACTTCCCAAATGGCAAGAAATATAACGTCCTTGATGTCCGAGAATTTCCTCCGTTTTTTGTGCGATATAAGCATGCGATGTTCCATGAAACCCGTATTTGCGAATACGATATTTTTCATATTGTTCAATAGGCAAAGCATACAAAAAAGCTTCTTTAGGCATTGTCTGATGGAACGCAGAGTCAAAAGCCGCAACCTGTGTTACATTCGGCAATAAATTATTAATAGCCTCTAAACACAAAACAAAAGCTGGTCCATGAAGCGGAATTAAGGAAACAGCATCATAAATTTTCTCTTTGACGTCATTATCTATAATAACTGATTTATCAAAATATTCTCCACCATGCCCCATTCTATAACCGACGGCATCAATTTCATCAAGACTTTTGATATTATGACGCAATAAAACTTGCAATAATTCTTTGATTGCAGCTTCATGATTCGGGAAATCCATTTGCTTAGAGAGCTTAGGTTCACTGCTGCTTGAATAAGAAATTACTGAGTTAGGTAAGCCTATACGCTCAGCCATACCCTTAGCTAAAGACGTGTATTCTCCATTTTCAACAGAAAACAACTGATATTTCACACTAGAAGAACCTGAATTTAGAACTAATATTTTCTTCATAAAAACATTTACCTTTATTATTTCCCAAAAATTTTGGACACAATAGCAGAAAAAAAGAAAAGAGGCAAGACTTTTATTATCATTTTGAATAAAGTCTGTTTCCAGAAAAAAGCCCTGAAAGTTTCAGGGCTTCTAGAGAGTCAAACCAATATTTCCTTAAGCAATCAATCTGACGGTATCTTGAGCAATAACCAATTCTTCGTTTGTCGGAATAACAAAAACGCGAACTTTTGAACCTGCTTTAGAAATTTCTACTGTTTCACCGCGCTTTTTATTGGCTTCTTCGTCGAGTTCTATACCGAGATAGCTTAATCTCTGACAAAGGGCTTTACGCAAATCTGAAGAATTTTCACCGACACCTGCCGTAAAGACAATAGCATCAACACCGCCTAAAACCGCAATATAGCTTCCGATAAAGCGTAAGATAGAATGAATGTAGACTTCATTTGCCACAATAGCTTTTTCATCACCTTTAGCGATAGCTGTTTCGACATCACGGTTATCCGAAAAACCACAAAGTCCTAACATACCGCTTTGTTTATTCAACATATGATTCATTTCATCTATTGAAAGACCTTGTGTCTTCATAATATGTAAAGGAATATACGGATCAATATCACCGCTACGTGTTCCCATACAAACACCGGCTAAAGGCGTAAAGCCCATAGATGTATCAACACATTTTCCATTTTCAACAGCAGAAATAGAAGCTCCGTTACCAATATGGCAGGTAATAATTTTACCTTGTTTTCCAATCAACCGAGCAGCTTCTCTGGCAACATAAAAATGAGATGTTCCATGAGCGCCATAGCGACGAATTTGGTGCTTTTCATATTGATCAATCGGCAAAGGATACAAATAAGCAGCCTTTTCCATTGTCTGATGAAAAGCTGTATCAAAAACAACAACTTGTTTTACATTCGGTAAAAGAGACTTCATAGCACGCAAACCTAAAGCCGCAGCCGGATTATGTAAAGGAGCCAAAACAGACAACTCATCAACTTGTTCAATAACCTTATCTGTTACCAATGCGGATTCCTTAAAATATTCACCGCCGGCGACAACACGATGCCCGACACCTGACAATTCATCAATACTGTTAAGAGCACCTTTTAACAACAAATCCAAAACTTCGCGAATAGCCTCTTTATGTGTTGGTAAAGCGACATTATGAGTTACTTTTTCGCCATCGCCGATTTTAATAGTAATAAGAGAACCTTCTATTCCGATTCTGTCAGCCACACCTTTAGCTACAACATCATATTTATCACCCTCAACCGCAAATAATTGATATTTGAGAGAAGATGATCCCGAATTTAAAACAAGTATTTTTTGCATCAATAACATCCTATAAAATAAATAAAAATAAAGAATAAAGCCGTGAAAGAAATGGCTGTGTTGTGACGTTAGTTTTCAACGATGTGTACAGAAAAGCACACAC
Organism: uncultured Azospirillum sp.; assembly: GCA_946184595.1. Lineage (GTDB taxonomy): Bacteria > Pseudomonadota > Alphaproteobacteria > RF32 > CAG-239 > Scatocola. The sequence continues at coordinate 1,786 of CAMHFM010000032.1, read as the reverse complement.
AAGAAGAAAACTAACCCACATGACAGTTATTTATTTCGTGGCTTGAATAGCTGTAAGAGCAATCATTCCTACGATATCTTCAACCAAAGCACCACGAGACAAATCATTAACCGGTGCATTTAAGCCTTGCATCAATGGTCCATATGCTTCACATCCGCAAATACGTTGCAACAATTTATAACCAATATTTGCTGCTTCCAAATCAGGGAAAATAAGAACACGAGCTTTTCCTGCAACTTCACTATCCGGTGCCTTTTTCTTAGCAACAACAGCATCTAACGCAGCATCAGCTTGCATTTCGCCATCAATTTTAATTCCTTTGCCGGCATATTCCGGAAGTTTCAAAGCTTCTTTAGCCATTTCCGTTGCACGACGAACTTTATCAACACCTTCTCCCTTACCTGAACCACGTGTAGAATAAGACAATAAGGCAACATTAGGCTCAATACCGAACTTCAATGCTGTTTCACCGGCAGCTAATGCCATATCGCACAATTCTTTTTCTGTCGGATCAATAATAATTGCACAATCAGAAAAGACATAAGCTTGATCATCTTTAACCAATAAAACTGCTGTAGAAACAGAACGATCTTTATGTGTTGATTTAATAATTTGCAAAGCAGGACGAACTGTATCTGCTGTTGAGTGATTAGCACCAGATAACATACCATCGGCATCACCGGCTTTAATCATCAAGGTACCGAAATAGTTATAATTAAGCGCTAATTTTTTAGCATCTTCCAACGTTAACCCTTTTTCTTTACGTAATTCATAAAGCAAATTTGTATATTCTTCCAATTTCGGAGAATTTTCCGGCTTAATGATTGAAATACCATCTAAACTCCAACCGTTTTTAGCATAATAGTCTTTAATTTCAGATTCATCCCCTAAAATAATGACTTTGACAGCTTTTGCTTCCGTAATAATGTGCGCAGCTTGTAAAATACGCTCATCTTCACCTTCTGGCAAAACAATGGTTTTATAATTCTTTTTAGCTCGTTCAATCAAGCCTTTCAAATAATTGCTAAGCATTTGTTTGACCTCTTCATTTTGTTAAAAAACTGTTCATAATTAACACCGATTATTACAAAAAGTCTACAATTAATTTTACGTTGTTAAGCTTATTTAGGCGGATATGTTGACAATTTACTTTGCTTTTAAAGCCGACATCCGTTAACATAAGGTTGAATCAAGTCTTAAGGGGAAAAGAAATTGATCAAAAAAATAGTTATATTCTTTAGTTTTTTTCTGAGCTTTAATGCCTTTGCTGAAGACATGAACATTTACGTCGCCGATGTTGACATTAATGCCACAGCTGAAGATGCCGCGCAGGCTAAAGAAAAAGCTTTAAAAGAGGCTAATCGACAAGCTCTATATGCGGTTATTAATCGTATCAGTACCGCCGATACAACGAGCATGTTAGACAACCTCAATGACAATCAAATTCTTAATTTTATCAGAGAAGTTTCCGTTGTTTCAGAAAAGACTGTTGAAGCAAGATATATTGCTTCTCTGAAAATCACTATAAATGCCCCTGTTCTTAAAGCATATCTCACTGAAAAAAATGCTCCGATAAGTATTCTTCCCGAAACAAACATTATTATCATCCCTGTATATAAAGAAGCCAAAGCGGCAAAAGCTCTTCTCTGGGAAGAAAACAATATATGGTATAACACATGGCTCGATAACACCGTCGACAGCGGACAAATCACTTTTCATCCTATAGCGAAAACAGAAAACAATCAAAACATTTTGCAGGCCGAAGATGCTATACAATTAAACGGAT
>CAMHFM010000031.1 GCA_946184595.1 uncultured Azospirillum sp. | reverse complement strand
TTTCCATCGGTACTGCTTATGCTGTCTGGAGCGGTATTGGAGCTTCTTGCACTTTTATTATCGGTATTTTATTGTTTAATGATGTCTTTAATTTGTTTCGTATATTGGGTATTGTATTTATTGTTTCCGGCGTTATAATGCTGAAGTTAGGACATTAACCGAATTGATTGACTATAATAATATGACTACTGAAGAAAAACCTGATTATTTAGGGCACAGAAAACGTTTACGTGAACGTTTTATCCTCGGTGAAGGCAAAGATATGCCGGATTACGAGCTTTTGGAACTTTTATTAATGATTGCTATTCCCAGACGAGATGTTAAACCGATTGCGAAACGCCTGATTAAAAAATTTGGCTGTTTTGCAGGAGTAATTAACGCTTCTATTGAAGATTTACAACAAATTGAAGGAATAAAAGAAACTTCGGCGACTGTCTTAAAAATTGTCAAAGCCGCAGCTTTACGCATGAGTTGGCAAAATTTATCCTCTTCTGATGCTCCTGTTATTTCAAATTGGGATACAATGGTTGATTATTGTCGCTCATCAATGGGATATCTTGATATTGAAGAATTTCACATTATCTTTCTTAATAGCAAATTACAGGTTATCGGTGAGGAAGTTCAACAACGTGGTACAATTAATCAAGTTGCTATTCACCCAAGAGAAGTTATTAAATCTGCTATCAATAAAGGCGCAACCGCTATTATTTTAGCTCATAATCATCCTTCCGGTGATGTAACTCCTTCTAAAGCTGATTTGCATGTTACAAAACAAATTAAAGAAGCTGCCAATTTAGTTAATATTGAACTTATTGATCATCTCATTATCAGTAAAAATCTGGTTTATGGTTTTAAGGATCACGGTGCTCTTTAAAAAAAGAAAGCTCAGGATTATTCCTGAGCTTCATTTTTGCCTTCCCATGCCAATGTTTTTTTGACATAAGCTGCGCACTTTTCTAAAGAGATATGCCCATCTTCGCCTTTGAGATTTCCCTCAGCGTCGATATAAAAAACACGACCTTTGGGAACTACTTCAGCGATTTGGGATAAAACATCCTCAACATTCTCTGGAGAAATTCCGCCAGAATACCCCTGCAAAATACTCTCATCATAGAACGCTGGTTCTTCCCAACTTTGAGAGAGCAAACCTTCGCCATGAGACGAATCGTACAAAACATCGAAATCTCGGCTTCCTTCTCGGTAGATCTGATGAATCAAATCCTTGTTTTCAGGATTGTAGGAAAAGATAAAACGACACTCCTTGCCATACTTGTTCAATCTGGCTTCCAGTAAATCGATATCTGGAGTTTTATCCCGTCCGAGTTTAAAGTTCAGCTGCAGTCTTTGGAATAAGGGTTCATCAACCACATCCCTCATCTCCAAAAGATCCTCTAACTCTTGAGGAATTTTACCTGTTGTAAATCCTTCAACCCAATCCTGATTGATGTGCAGGGCCAGATTAAGGAGCTTTCCTTCTTCTTCCAGATGCTTTTGCAAATCACAAAGCCATTGATACCGAGCAGACCCAAAAGAACATTTCTTACCAGATACTTGAATACCCCACTCTATAACAGGATATACCTCTGTCAGCGCGACCATCTCTTTAATGTCCGTGAACTCATTTGCTCCCGAGCATGTCACAAACTTTAATTTTTGCATACACTATAAAATAATTTATGATTAATAATTAATTTGAGAGTTCGAACATAGCAAATCAATAATACAAAATCAATTCTTTTTTATATGACTTCCAAAACCATTTCCAATTGTTCGTCCAATGCTTGTAATCTTCATTCCGATACAGCTTCGGCAATGAATTGGGGTGTCATTTACACAAATTTTTCCCGGATATAATTCATAAAATTTACGATATTCACCTTCTGTTACATTTGGCATAACAACATTTGCTCCGGCTTTGAGCGCTTTAATGCGTCCCTGTGGATGTAAACTTTCCATTGCCGTTGTGGCCGGAATATTAATATCCGGCATCATAATACGCATTACAGCCATTGTTCTTAAAGCTAATTCCAAGGTTCCCCCTTTTTCATTGGCTAAAGGGGTATTAGGATGCGGAATAAACGGCCCGATTCCCGCCATATCAATTCCGATTTTTTGCAAAAACAACAGATCCTCAGCGATTGATTCTATCGTTTGTTGTGGCAAGCCGACCATAATTCCCGAACCTAGCTCATATCCGAGATCTTTAATCATCATCAAACAATCATATCTGTGCTGCCAACTCATTTGTGGATCTAACTGATGATACAACTCTTTATTTGTTGTCTCTATTCGCATTAAATATCTATCGGCACCAGCTTCGCGAAAAGATTTATATTCCTCAAATGTTCTCTCACCGATACTTAATGTGACGGCAACGTCAAATTTTTTAATTGCTTCAATAATCCGACACATTTTATCTGCGGTATAATACATATCCTCACCGGATTGCATAACAATTGTCTTAAAACCGATATTAGCCGCTTTACGAGCAGTCTCAATTAATTCTTCTTCACTCATATGATACCGTACGACTTGTGCGTTGCCTTTACGGATACCGCAATACAAGCAATTATTACGACAGATGTTTGAAAACTCAATTAACCCGCGGAGATGGACTTCATCACCGACATTCTCATGTCGAATTTTATCCGCTCGCTGATATAATTCTTCCGCATTCGTCTGCGTTAATAACTCGATTATTTCGACTTTTTTTAGTGACATGGTGATATCTTTTTGATTTTATCCGTTAGTTTATCAGCCTTATCTACCCATACTTGGATAATATTTAGTAAATTTTCCGTACACTTCACCATGGTCTCCAAAGAAACAAATTCATTTAAGGAATGAAAATTCTCACCGCCGGCACCAAGATTAGGAGTCAATAATCCGCGTAAGGTCAATTCCGCACCGTCTGTTCCACCGCGGACATAAGTTTCTTTCGGCGTTAATCCGGACAGTTTAATTGCTTGTTTGGTTAACTCAATCATTTCAGGAAAAGCAGCAAACTTTTCGTTCATATTATGATACTTTTCATTATCCTTTATTTCAATTTTGATTTGCGGATAACGACGTTCTAAATCTTCACAAATACTATGCAAGAAAGCAATCCTTTTCTGAGCACGTTGATAATTAAAATCACGCACCAGCATATCCATTTTAACCTTTTCCGGACTACCATTAATTGTCAACACATGGAAATATCCTTCTTTTTCCTTGGTTTCAGAAGGTGTTTCATCTTTCGGTAATTCATTGATGAATTGGTTAGCAATTTCCACAGCACTAATCATTTTATGATATGCATAACCGGTATGAACCGTTACCCCTGTAATGGTAATTTGCGGATTAAAGGCATTAAACGTTTCCGTATCAATATCCGTCGGCGCTGAACCGTCAACCGTATAAGCAATATCAGCCCCAAATTCTTTTATATCAAAATGTTCTGTGCCACGACCGACTTCCTCATCGGGCGTAAAGGCTATTTTTAATTCCGGATGTTTGATATTTGAATGGTCCTTTAAGATTTGTAACATTTCCAAAATTTCAGCGACACCGGCTTTATCATCAGCCCCGAGTAAAGTTGTTCCATCAGAGGTGAGAATTGTTTGTTTTTTGAATTTTTTTAAATCTTCCGCTGCAATTTTCACGTCATTTTTAAGGTCAATATCTCCACCAACATATTTATGCTCTAAAGGACTAACAGGACCGGTTGCAACATCCGGACTGGTATCCATATGTGCGATGAAACCTATTTTTACCTTCTGTTTGCTATTTGCCGGCAATGTTCCTTGCACAATCCCGAACTTATTTAAGCTGACATTTTCCAACCCGAGTTCTTTTAATTTTTTAATTAATACTTCTGCTAAGATAAGTTGCTTTCCAGTACTGGGGGAAGTTTGGCTCTCGGGATCAGAACCTGTGTCATAGCGCACCAATTCAAAAAATGTTTCTTTCAGGCGTACGGAATTAATTAAATTTGACATCTGTTTCTCCTTTGACATTTAATATAATTAAAGCTTCTATAGTTGTCAAAGGCTGATTTCTTTGTTAGGAACTTGTCGACAATATTTATATAGACAAAAATATGTTTTTGTCATTTTTATACTTGCATTCTATCTAAAAATATGCTTATATGCTTTGCAATATCATATTATTAACCAATTAAAATCTAAATTATGAATTATATTAACAGCAAGCGTCTAAAAAAGGACTTTAAGAAAATGATTATCAAAAATATTTTTTGGGATGTTGATGGGGTTTTGGCAAACCTCAATTTTGCTTATTACCACTTTTTAACACAGCATCCTAAATATGCGCCGGATTATAAAGATATGAAATGGGAAGATTTGCCCAAAGTCCTGCCGATTGTTCCGAAATATGGTGCTTTGGAACTTAAAACGCATCCGACCCGCGGTGTTGAGATGGATAAAGATTTTTGCTCTTCCTACGAATTTTTCAGTTACCGCCCGCTCTATCCGAATGTTGTTGAAACGCTTAAAGAATTGCATGATATGGGATACAGGCAGTTTACCATGTCTGCAACTTTTGATGTCGAAACCAAAAAGAAACTCTTGAATACTTTATTGGCCGATGTCACCGATTTCTTGACAATCGAATGTGTGCAACACGGAAAATTTATGCATGATTCCGCTAAGGAAGATATGCTTAAAAGCTGTTTCGAAAAATACGGACTGAAAGCTGAAGAAACAGTTTTGGTCGATGACCGAATTTATAATCAGTATGCCGCTATTAACGTCGGAGCACACCCTGTGCGCATGCGTTGTGAATTCACAACCGACTTACCGGAAGATTTAAATTGGATTCCGGAAGTTAAAGATGTGGTCGATTTCAAAAATTGGCTTTTACAAAACACCACACAAAATTAAAAACAAAGCCCTTAAACTTAAGGGCTTTGTTTAACTTTTTTATTTAATCCACTTCAGAGCTTCCTGATATTCCTCCGGCGTATTAATATCTGCCGGTGCTTCATCTATCAATTTCATATTTTTGATTAATTTTGCACGAATATACATTCCGTTTTCAAGTGCACGAAGTTGTTCTAAAGACTCTCTGGCTTCTAATACACCGACCGGTAAAGAAACCATTTTTTTCAAAGATTTTGCCTTAAAGACATAAATTCCGATATGATGATAATAATCTTTATTGACCGGTTTTTGCGGATCACGAATATACGGGGCGGCAGCACGTGTAAAATACAAGCATCTTCCCTCATCTTCCCCGTCTCTTAATCCCATACAGATTTTAACCATACTCGGATCATGAATATCGGCTTCATTTTTGAATTTCATTCCGCAAGTAGCAATATCACATCCTGTTCTCTCAACCATTTCAATCAAATCAAGATTGACTTTCGGATCAACATTTAAGCCATCGCCTTGAAAATCGACAACAATATCGTATTTACTTCCGTCCGGATCTAACTCTTTTAAGGCAACAGCAATTCTATCTGTTCCACTCGGTAAAGACGGATCTGTCAAAATAGCTTTGGCACCAAATTTTTCAGCAGCGTCAACAATCTCTTTATCTCCGGCGGCAATAACAACATCGCCCTCAATTGCGGCTTTAACATTTTCATAAACACGCTGAATTAACGGTTTGCCATTAATATCAAGTAAAGGCTTATTTGGCAAACGAGAAGACGCCATACGCGCCGGAATCATGGTAATGACTTTTGACATAATATTCTCCTACAAATTATTGTCTTTGAAATAGTTAATTTTCATAGCGCTTTTAACTTCATCTAAAGTCTGAGCGGCAACAGCCTCGGCCTTCTCCGTTCCTTCGCGCAAGATCTGATAAATATAACCTAAGTCTTTTGCTAATTCTTCACGACGTTCGCGAATCGGTTTTAATTCAGCCTGCATAATTTCATTTAAGAACTTCTTCACTGTTCCATCACCCAATCCGCCACGCGTGTAGTGTGCTTTTAACTCATCTAAATTTTGATAAGTCGGCAGAAAAGCTGCAAAATGTTCATCTTTACAAAAAGCATCAAGATAAGTAAAGACGGTATTATTTTCAAGATGTCCTGGATCTTCTACATGTAAATGCAGTGGATCGGTAAACATACTTTGAACTTTTTTCTTAATATCATTTGAACTGTCGGCTAAATAAATACAGTTACCGAGAGATTTACTCATTTTTGCGGCACCATCAAGACCGGGGAGACGCATGCATTGTTTATTATCCGGCAAGACGGCTTCCGGCTCAACCAAAACCGGCGCATAAATTTGATTAAATGAGCGAACGATCTCACGTGCTTGTTCCAACATTGGGAGTTGATCTTCTCCGACAGGAACAATATTGGCCTTAAAAGCAGTAATATCTGCGGTTTGACTAATCGGATAAGTAAAAAATCCGACAGGAATACTGCTCTTAAAACCGCGCATTTGAATCTCTGATTTAACGGTCGGATTACGTTGCAAACGAGAAACCGTTACCAAATTCATATAATAAAAACTCAACTCACATAATTCAGGAATTTGTGATTGAATAAAAATCGTTGATTTTTTCGGATCAATGCCACACGCTAAATAATCAAGTGCGACTTCGGTAATGTTTTTGCGAACTTTCTCGGGGTTATCGGCATTATCTGTTAGGGCTTGAGCATCAGCCATAAAAACGTAAATATCTTTGTATTTACCGCTGTTTTGCATTTCAACACGGCGACGTAAAGAGCCGACATAATGCCCGATATGTAATTTTCCGGTCGGGCGATCCCCAGTCAGGACAACATCCATTTTTATTCTCCATCAATTTATCATTTGAGCGCTATCATAAACACATCTGTCAGCTTTGACAATAAAAAAAAACGCTGACTGCATAAAGCGGTCAGCGTGTTGGATTGGTTTGGCATCTTGTTAGACTTTCGTCAGTCTGTCATAGATGCTCTCATCTTCGATTTTATTGGGATGGTTCTTGTACAGAAATACAGCCAGATCATACATATTCCCTTCCCAGTACCATGGAACTGGATTACCCGCGGTCTGGCGCTGCTCACAGTAGCAATGCACCTGCATTAACCACTCGATCAATTCTGATCTACGCTGGAAGATTGGTGAAATCTTACGCAAAGCCTCTCCACCAGTCACGATTACGATAGGAAGCTCAGATGGGAACAAATCACCCAACTTAAAGTGCTTAGCCAAATCACCGTACTCTCTGTACTGAATTTCCAGGTGGTTTCCTTTTCGTACACTCTCGCACTGGGGCTCGTATTTTTCTCCAGTGTGTTCACTCTTGAGACCGTTCCCTTCCATAGATGCGAAAGAAGTATAACCAGGAACCTTAGAGGCATCGCCCCAACCACTAAAATCATCGACAAATGTTGACTTACCCGAAGTTGTCATGTAATCGAACAACTCCTGAATTTCTTTTTTATTCATAATGCTTAATTTAAGTTAATAATATTTTTTCTGGATAAATATATACCATATTTTTCACCCAGTGTAAAGACAAAAATTTTGTCAATTTCTATTTTTTTAGCAAACTCTTCAAATATGTAATATCATCAATCCATGGCTGGATAGCTGTCGGGATGCCATATCCGGTCTCCATGGTAATAAAAGTATCCGGATTAGTATAATTGTTTAACAGTTCTGCAAGCGGATAATCACCCTCGCCATAATGGCGATGTTCATCTTTATCGCTTGTCCATTCTCCATCGCACATATGATACATGACAGGATTTAATGCTTGATAAGCTTTTAAATCCTCAAATTTATCTCTGTTATATGAGTTTGCCGCACAAATAGCATGAGAGAAGTCAAGACAAAACTGACAACCGCTCGCTTCCATAATCTGCCGAATTTGTGCCGGTGATGTACCGTGCAAATATTTTCCCGTCGCTGTACATAAAAGCGGTAAATTCTCAACAGCAATTCGTTTATCATTTATGTTTTTAAATTGGCGAATGCTTTCTTCTAAATACTGTTCTTCTTCATGATAACCAGGGTGTAAAATAATTATTTCCGCACCTAACAAATCTGCATATTGTTGTGAAGCTTTTAAATCAGCGCAATTTTGTGCAAACCGTTCTTTATTTCCCGTATCTAAGCCAAATACAGAATGCGGGGCATGGATA
>CAMHFM010000030.1 GCA_946184595.1 uncultured Azospirillum sp. | reverse complement strand
GTCCGGTTCTCAAGAATTGGAACATTATGAAATTACAGAAAACGATAATAATATTTGGCATATTTATTTAGAAGGAGCACAAGCCGGACAAGTTTATGGCTATCGTGTTTATGGACCATATAAACCCCAAGAAGGTTTGCGTTTTAACCCATATAAATTATTACTTGATCCATATGGTAAAAAGTTAGTTGGTAAACTGATTTGGCATAAAGCTATTTTTGGATACGATACTGACAGTCCGGAAAAAGATTTATCTTTTTCGACATTAGATAGTGCCCCATATGTCCCTAAATCTGTTGTTGTTGATGATAGTGATTTTGATTGGGAAGATGATAAGTCTCCATGTTATCCAATGACACAGAGTGTAATTTATGAAACACATCTTAGAGGTTATACAAAATTACATCCGCAAATTCCAGATCCGGAAAGAGGACGATGTAATGGATTTGCTAAAGATGTTATTGTTAATCATCTTCAGAATTTAGGCGTAACAGCGGTTGAATTTTTACCTGTCCATGCATTCTTAGGTAATCGTCATAAAAAAGGGTACATTAAAGACAATTATTGGGGGTATGAGAGCTTTAGCTTTTTTGCTCCGGAACAGCACTATTTAGTTCATAATGATATAAATGAGTTTAAGCATCTGGTCAAAAAACTTCATAGCCGCGGTATAGAGGTTTTATTGGATGTGGTATATAATCACACGGGTGAGGGTAATCAATTAGGACCAACATTATGTTATCGTGGAATTGATAATAGCTCTTATTATATTTTAAATCCTGATGATAAACGTTATTATTACGATAGCACAGGATGTGGAGCCAGCTTCAATTTACAAAATCGGCAAGTACTGGCTTTAGTCATGGATTCTTTGCGCTATTGGGTCGAGAAAATGCATGTTGATGGTTTCCGCTTTGATTTAGCTCCGACCCTTAGTCGAATAGATTGTTGCTTCTCTCAAAAGAGTGGCTTTTTATATGCTGTGGCACAAGATAAAGTTTTGCAAAATGTTAAGTTGATTGCAGAACCATGGGATATCGGTTGTGATGGATATCAGGTTGGCGCTTTTCCTCCAGGTTGGTCTGAATGGAATGATAAGTATCGTGATGTAACACGTCGTTTCTGGAAGGGCGATGCAAATCAGACAGCTGAATTCGCAAGTCGGTTAGCCGGATCAAGTGATATTTTTAACCACAATAATCGAGATATCTGCAGTAGCATTAATTTTATTACGGCTCATGATGGTTTTAATTTATACGACCTGGTTAGCTATAACGGCAAACATAATATGAGTAACGGTGAAAATAATCGCGATGGAACAAACAGTAACTGGAGTTGGAATTCAGGGGCTGAAGGAGAAACCGAAAATAAACAGATTATCGAAAACCGTTTTACAAGAATGAAAGCAATGTTAAGCTCATTGTTCTTGTCTTTCGGAACACCGATGCTTGTCGCAGGAGATGAATTTGCGCAATCACAATATGGAAATAATAATCCGTATTGCCAAGATAATATTATTACGTGGATTGCATGGGAAGCTTTATCTTCAAAGAATTTAGAATTAGCAAAATTTGTAAAAAAATTGATTAAGTTCCGCCGGGAATGCCCGATGTTTAAACGTCGTCATTTCTTTAGCGGTAAATTTATAAAAGATAACATCAAAGATATCACGTGGTATAACGAACGGGGTACAGAGATGAATACGGGAGATTGGCACGATGTAAATCGTCGGTCATTGGCATATTGTGTTTATGCAGATGATAAATTTTACATGTGTATTTTTAATGCCAATTTCTGCAATATAGATTGGAAACTACCGAGTATAGGTGGTCGCAAAGTTTGGAACCTATTGGTCGACAGCTCTGCAAAATTCGAGAACGAAAAAAAGATTGTCGGGGGTGGCTTAATAAATGTCCCGGCATGGTGTGTTTTATTATTTGAAGTTAGAAATTAGGAGATTTTTATGGACGGATTATTGTATCAGCTGGCCGATAAAGTCGGTGTTGCAACCTCTTTTAGGGATGGAGGATTAATTCCTAAGGAGTATAAAGTTGAAGATAAAATTATCAGATTTTTTGTTGAAAAATTAGGATATAAAGCTGGCAATGAGGAAGAAATTAAAAAGTCTCTTGCTGATTATGATAAACGCCGTTGGCAAAAAACGTTAGAAAGCATCAACGTTGTTGAATATAAAGATATTTGGTTCGATGCTGTTGTTGCATCTACAATTCCAACTTCAGAATTTAAATTAAAAGTATTTAGCCGTCAAACCGGTCAACAGATAGATGTTAATTATGAAATTTTTGATACACATGATCGTCATACAATCGGTAAAACAGAATATATTAAATGGTGTTTCAGAATTTATAATTGGCTTGAAGTTGGTTATTATGATGTTGAGTTGGAAATTAAAAATAATAAATATAAAATGGTATTAGCTGTTGCTCCTGATACCTGTTATGAAAATCCGGTTATTAAAAATTCAAAAGTTTGGGGCTACGCCTTACAGTTATACTCTGTTAGAAGTGATCGCAACTGGGGTGTTGGTGATTTTACAGATTTAGGTGAATTTATCAGAATTTGTGGTCGTTGTGGAGCTGACATTATCGGCTTAAACCCATTAAATGTTCTGACACATGATTTTCCTGAAAATGCCAGTCCGTATTGTTCTATCAGTCGCTTATTCTTAAATCCGATTTATATTGATATCCAAAAAGTTCCTGAATTTAGAAATGAGGATATGAATGGCTATTGGGAAAAATTGGATGAGTTCCGTAACAGTGAATTGATCAAATATGAAGAAATATATCCCTTAAAAGTCAAAATGCTCGAAAAAGCATATGAACGTTTTGCGGCAGAAAAAAATTATGATCGTCAACAAGCATATAAAGAGTTCTGCAAAGCGAAAGGGGAAGAGTTAGAAAAATTAGCTGCTTTCCAAACTTTGTATGAAGAGAAAAGCAAAAAGATATGGGGCGGTTGGCGCGCTTGGGAAGAAGAATATAAAAATCCAGCATCTAAAGCTGTTAAAGATTTTTGTATAGAACATCAAAATCGTGTTGAATTTTTCAAATTTATGCAATTTGAAGCCGACAGACAGTTTAATGAAGCTTGTACTCTTATTCCGCAATGTGGATTAAAAGTCGGATTATATAGAGATTTAGCTGTAGGTGTTGGTCAAGACAGTGCTGAATTATGGGCAAACAGTGGCCTGTTTATCAAAGAAAGCGGTGCGGGAGCTCCACCTGATGCCTTTTTTACAACAGGTCAAAGATGGTGCTTAGGTGCATTTAATCCGTATGTTTTGAAAGATGTTGCATATGAACCATTTATCAAAATTTTACGCTCAAATATGCAAAATGCTGGCGCTTTAAGAATTGACCATGTCATGGGGTTAATGCGCTTGTATGTTATTCCTGACACTGAAGATTTCGGAACATATATCCGTTATAATTTCCGTGATATGATTAATATTTTGGCAATTGAAAGTTGCCTGAATAAGTGTCATATTGTCGGTGAAAGTATCGGTAATGTTCCGGCCGGATTTTTAGAAGCTTTGGATGAAAAACATATTTATTCATTGAGCGTTTTATGGGCAGAAAGACAAGATTCGGGTTGGGGTGATTTTTCTAAACCTGAAGCTTATCCTGAAAAAGCTGTAACCTCTGTCGGAACGCATGATATGAGCCCGCTGAGAATGTGGTGGTTCGGTTATGATATTGCGATAATGAAAGATTTAGGCTTAGCAAATAATGATGATACAATTTCAGCATATCATAAACGCGAAACTGACAGAAGGTTGTTACTGAAGGCGATGGACGAAGCAAAAGTTTGGCCGGAAGATAAACCTCGACAGGGAGATTATTTATATGGAGAAAGTTATCCTGAAGGAATAGAAGAGGCTGTTAATCGCTATGTCGCAAGTTCAGCATCTAAAGTCTTCTTGGCTCAGTTAGAAGATATTCTCCATGTTGAAAAATTACAAAACCTTCCGGGAACGGATATTGATAAACATCCGAATTGGCGACGAAAACTTCCTGTCAGTTTGGAAAAATTAGAAGGAGATATTGCTTATATTCGCAATGTTGCCGCGATAAAAAAAGCAAGATAATATTTTATTTAGTAAAAAAGCACCGAAATTATTCGGTGCTTTTTTGTAATTGCATTAAAACTTCAACCGCATCATAATCGTCTATAACGGGATTGGTTAACCGAGACAGTCGATTGTAGCGTCGAGCTTTTCCTGAAATGTTTTGTGCAGAATAGGGATGATTAATTAAGGTTGTTATTTTATTAAAATAGGCCATGGCGGTATCAGATAAATATCCGCAATGATCTAATACGTTTTGTAAACCAATCATATCTCCGCTACAATAGCAAACAGCATCACAGCCGGCTTGTCGGCAGGCGATAGTTTTATCTTGTAAAGACCCTGACAAGGCTTTCATCTCTAAAGCATCAGAAATCAGTAATCCTTTAAATTTAAAACGCCCACGAATAAGTTCTGAAATAGCTTTTTTAGACATCGTAATAGGAAGAGAATCAATTTCGCTTAAAACGATATGTGCCGTCATAGCCATTAGAGCTTGAGGGGCAATTTGTTCAAAGGGATACAAATATCTTTCAAAAATTTTTTTGATAATAGAAAGTTGCAAATGAGGATCATTTTGAGCATTTGCATGCCCCGGAATATGTTTAATGCAAGGAAGAATAGAATGATGACAATAAGTATCAATCATTATCTTTCCAAGCTCCGTAACAATTTTAGGATTTTTTGAAAAGCATCGACTTTTTAAAGCCGGAGTTATGTGCGGTGCTAAAACATCGAGGGTTGGAGCAAAGTTACAATTAATACCACATTTATGAAAATCATTAGCAATAAGTTCAGCATGAAACTGAGCAGCCTGACGGGCTTTTTCTATATCTAAGGCACCGATGGCTGACTGTGCAAGGTATTTCCTGAAATGTGGCGGCGCAAGACGACAAACGCGTCCGCCTTCCTGATCGATGGCAATTAAAATATCATTACGTCCAACCGTATTTTTAATATCATTAGTCAAAGTCAAAAGTTGTCGAGGAGTTTTAATATTGCGTGTAAACAAAGATACACCAAGCGGATTTTCTCGCTCGATTAAATATTTTTCCTCATCAGTTAACTTTGTTCCGCTGACGGAAATAATGGCAGCTTTTATCGGTTTCATAATCTAATATTATAATGGATTACTTTTAATAAACTGTTTAAACCTGTTGCAAAAAAATGCCAGTAAGACTATAAAATAAAAAGGTAAACAGAAAAAAGGATAAATAATGCCTGAAATTTCTTTGATCATTCCGTTATATAATGCTGAAAAATATTTATGGCCATGTTTAAATTCCGTAACAGCTCAAACATTTAAGGATTTTGAGGTCTTATGTATTAATGATGGGTCAACGGATAGAACAGAGGAAATCGTCAACTCTTTTGTAGAACAAGACAATAGATTTCGCCTGATTAATCAACCTAATGCTGGCTGTTCTATGGCTCGTAACCATGGATTAAAAGAGGCAAAAGCGCCATATGTTGCCTTATTGGATCAGGACGATATGTTGCATCCTCAGGCTATGGAAGTTTTATATTATCTGATTAAAAAAGGTAATTATGACGTTGCCGAGTTTGTCAATAAAACAGTTCCGGATAATTTTGTTTTACAAAATCCGCCGATATATAAATTAGAAGATATTAAATTTCAAACCTATCAAAATCCGTTTAATTTCTATTTTAAGAATAAGCGGGGCGGATCTGTTTTGGTATGGAACAGGTTATATAAAAAAGACGCAATTACAGGCATAGAATTTCCGAAAGATATTCAACCGGCGGAAGATACAATTTTTTCGCTGAAAGTAATGTTTCATACAATGAGCCTTATTCATACGGATACGGAATTGCTGTATTATCGCGACAGTTCAACCTCGGTTATGAATCGCGGGATTAATGATAAATATATTAAATCTCATGCTGATGCAGGGAAAGTTCTGTCTGATTATTTTTTGAAGTCGAAGCGCGTTCAAAATAAAAAAGAACTGGATATTCTCCAACGCTACATTACCAGATTTATTTTCAAATCTGTTGTTTCTCAGCCGTTAAGACGTCTGAAAGACGAGAAAACGCGAGCAGCTTCTTTAGAAAAAGCAAGGCAATTTGCTGTTTCTTTATTTGAGGAAAAAGCATTACAACCGCATCTGTTAGGGATAAGAAAAACTCTTGCTTGTCATTTGTTTTTCAAAGGTCACTATAAATTAGCAAGGATGTTTGTCTGATGAAAATTGATGTTGCCATAAATTCATTTAAAAAACCGGAATCTCTGATTTATACGTTAATGTCCTTAAAAAAAGTCGCAGGTGACTTAATTGACACAGTGTATATTAATGATGATCAGTCTCATAATGGTGCTGTTGAAATTTATCGCTCACAAGAAATTCAAGAATATTTTAAACCTTGGAAAATAAATGTTCGAGAAAATACCCATAATATTGGCATTAAGCAGGCTTATATTCGTGGCTACTATCCAGAGTATATGAATTGGAAGTTTTTTCTCAAAAGATGGTGGTGGTTTTTCAGTTCAGAATTTGGGCATAATAAAGAAGATATTCGTTATCAATATGCAATAGAGCATACTGATAAAAAATATTTACTGACATTACACGATGATGTGAAATTTTTTGATAATGTTGTTCAGGTTTATTTAGAAGAATTTATTAAAAATCCGGATTTATTAATGGTGGGAGATTTCGGGCAGTGTTGGCGCTGTCATTTTAGTCCTTTTTGTGATCGAAATAAACTACTGGAAGGTCAAGTTCCCTCTCCATACTGGCCATTAACACCGAATGAAAAAATTGCTAAAGCAGAAGAGTTTAATCCTAAAAAAGGATATACATATGCTTGTCGAATTAATGAATGGTGTTGTTTACTGAATGTAGAAAAAGCCAGAGAATTAACAGAAAAAAGCAGAGTTTTCTTTGGTAACATGTATCCTCATTCTGATACGGCAGCTTATTGGTTTGTACAGGGTGTTAAATTAGGGTATAAATTTACCGACCCTCTTTTAGATAAACATTATGATTATTATCGGCATGGTTGGCAGGGGTTTAGCGGTCATTCTGTATGGGTAAATCAAGGGAATGGTAAATCCGTTTACAATCCGCAAGAAATCAGAGATTTAATTTATTCAGAATTTGGATTTAAATTACCGGAAAAAGGATAAACAATGCGTAAAAAAAATAATGAAATTACAGGTATTCCTTCGTATTGGAAAAATTCATGTATTAATTTAAAAGGCGGTAATAATAAGGTTGTATTAGGTAAAAATATTTTTATGCATAATACACGGATAAAGCTTTTTGGCAATGCCTCATTAGAGTTAGATGATGGTGTATACATGGAAGGCTGTACATTTATGATTCAAGATTCGCACGTTCATATCGGTCGCAATACCGAGATGATGAAAAACGGTATTTATGCCTATGGTAAATCGCATTTAGATATTGGTGCCAATTCAACGATAACAGGTGATTTTGATTTGAAAGATGGCGGTGAAATTACGGCCAAAAGGTTATGGTGTACATGGCCCCCGTTAGTCGCTGCGAAAAACGGGAAAATTACGATGGGTGATTGCGGGTTAGCGGATACGGTAATTTATAATACAGACTATCATCCGATTTACGATTTTTCCGGCAAACATATTAACCCCAATAAAGATGTTGTGATTGAGGATAATGTTTGGGTTGGACGTAAGACGACGATTTTAAAAGGTGTTACGCTTGGAAACGGTTGTATCTTAGGATTCGGTACGATTGTGAGCAAAGATGTTCCGCCGCATTGTATTGTAGCAGGGCAACCGGCACGTATTGTTAAAGAAAATGTTGTTTGGGGAGAGTCGGATACCCAAGCCAGAATGGATTTATTTCCCTTAAAGGATGCAGAAAGTGCACAAGATTTTTACCGTCGCAGCAGGGCAAGGACAGAGGTTATTCGTCGACATAAAAATACGTGTAAATTTCTAAATATTTTGCATGTTGTATGGTCTATATTAAAAAGCAAATAAGTTTTTGAAATAAAAAAGATAAATAAAAAAAAGAATGGACTTAAAAAAATAATTCCTTAAAAATAGATTGTATAATTTATTTTTTTATATTA
>CAMHFM010000029.1 GCA_946184595.1 uncultured Azospirillum sp. | reverse complement strand
TGGAGAGTTGTAGTTGTTGTGGTTGTTGATTCTTCCTCAGTTGTTGATGTTGTAAGAGTTTCTCGGATGAGTAAAATTGTTCCGGTTTTTAAAAAAGGGATGCAACAGCATATTCTTTCACCATATGAACGGCAAGAGTTAGAAGATCAGGAACCTAATGATGATAAAATTAGTCGGTTTTTGGCAAAAAGATTTGCAGCTAAGGAAGCTTTAAGTAAGGCTTTAGGAACAGGATTTATTGACGGAATGTATCTTAAAGATATTACGATTAAGCATGATGATTTAGGAAAGCCTTATTTTGAACTGGAAGGTGGAACTTTAGATAAATTGCTGGAAAAAACGAATAACCAAGATTTCAAAGTTCATTTAAGCCTCAGTGATGATGCAGATTTAGCGCAAGCTTTTGTTATTGTGGAACTTTTATAACTTTATTGTTGCAGAGATATTAAATTGTGTTTAGTATGGGCGTAAGTTTTAATTTATTTAGTAAAGAAGAAAAATAATGCAGGAAGAAGAAAGTTGGGTAGATACCGTTAAAACATTAGTATATGCTATTTTAATTGCGGTTTTAATCAGAACATTTTGGGTAGAACCTTTTAAAATTCCTTCAGGATCAATGTATCCAACTTTATATGTTGGAGATTTTTTATTTGTTTCCAAATATACGTATGGTTATTCGAAACATTCTTTTCCTTTCAGTATGCCTTTGTTTGAAGGACGTATTTGGGCAGATGAGCCTAAACAGGGTGATGTTGTTATCTTTAAATATCCTCAAGATAACTCAACAGATTTTATTAAAAGAGTTATTGGTTTACCAGGAGATAAAATTAAACTTGAAAAAGGACGTTTGTTTATTAATGGACAACAGTTACCTCGTGAAGAATTAGAAGATTTTGTGGTGCGTGATGCAAAAGGAAATGCTGAACGATATCATCAATATATAGAAACGTTACCGAATGGTGTTAAGCACAAAATTTTGGAAGTTTCGGATAATGAAATGGAAGATAATGTTGAGGAGTTGGTCGTTCCGGAAGGACATTATTTTATGATGGGCGATAATCGCGATCGTTCAGATGATAGTCGTGTGAGTGTTGGTTTTGTTCCATTTGAAAATTTAGTCGGTAGAGCACGTTTCTTGTTCTTTTCTCAAAATCCGGAATATGATTGGTATAAACCATGGATTTGGCCGAAAAAAATTCGGTGGAAACGTCTTTTTAATACTATAAAATAGGCAAATAAGAATGTTTGAGCAGCTTGAAAAAGTTTTGGGATATCATTTTAAAAATGATAAATTGTTGCGTCAGGCGTTAACGCATAGTAGTGTGACTTCTCATATTGGAAGTAATTATGAACGTTTAGAATTTTTGGGTGATAGAGTTTTAGGTGTTGCTGTTGCCAGTGCTTTATATAAAAGTTTTCCAAATGAACCAGAGGGAAGTTTATCGCCTCGTCAAACTCGTTTAGTTTGTAAAGAAACAGTTGCAGAAGTTGCTCGTCAGCTCGGCTTGGATAAATATATATCGGTAGCAACAGAAGATATTCGTGAAAATGAAAATGTTTTATGCGATGTTTGTGAAGCGGTTATTGGTGCTATTTTTATTGATGCAGGATGTGAAGAAGCATTGGCTTTTGTGCAAACACATTGGCAAAAATTGTTGCATAAAGATATGACACCGCCGAAAGATTTTAAAACCAGACTTCAAGAAATTGCCCATGCTAACGGACATTCGACGCCTGTTTATCAAGAGCTTTCTCGGACAGGAAGTGAACATGAACCTACTTTTGTTATGGAAGTGAGAATTGATGATTTGCCTCCGCAGTCAGGAAGTGGACATAATAAAAAATTGGCAGAACAGGCTGCGGCCGCAAAAATGATCAGTATATTGGAAAAGAAATGATGGCAGAGCAAAAGGAAGAAACATCAGAAACACGTTGTGGTTATGTTGCGCTTATCGGTGCTCCTAATGCCGGAAAATCAACAATTACCAATCATTTTGTTGGAAGTAAAGTTTCTATCGTTTCGCCTAAAGTTCAAACAACTCGGACCATGATCAAAGGAATTGGTATTTTTGAAAATACGCAAATTATTTTCTTAGATACTCCCGGTATTTTTAAACCGAAACGTCGTTTAGATAAGGCGATGGTAACATCTGCTTGGGGTAGTGTTAAAGATGCTGATATTGTGGCGATAGTTGTTGATGCAAAGCGTGGTTTTGATGAAGAAACACAAGCAATTGTTGCTCAATTGAAAAAAGATAAAGTTCAAGCCGTTTTAGTTTTAAATAAAGTTGATGAAATTCATCAAAAAGAAAAGTTATTAGAATTAAGTAAATTACTAAATCAAACTTATGCTTTTGTTGAAACTTTTATGATTTCAGCCGTTACAGGTAAAAATATTGATGATTTTTATCATTATTTAGCTTCTCATTTACCTGTTAGTCCTTGGTATTATCCTGAAGAACAAATGTCTGATATGCCGTTGAAATTATTGGCGGCAGAGTTGGTGCGCGAGAAATTGTTTTTATATCTGCGACAAGAGATTCCTTATGCTTTAACAGTTGAACCGGAATTGTGGGAACACAAGCCAGATGGTTCTATTCGTGCTGAAATGACAATCTATGTAGAGAAAGATAATCAAAAAATTATTATTGTCGGCAAAAACGGTGCGATGATTAAAAAAATTGGACAAGCGGCACGTTTAGAGTTAGAGCGTTTACTGGAGGAACGGATACATTTATTTTTGTTTGTAAAAGTTCGTCCTGATTGGGGAAACGATAAACAGCGTTATGATATTTGGGGTCTGAAAATGGAATAGAAAAAAGCCGTCTTATGAGACGGCTTTTTTATTAAAGTTGACCATGGCAATGTTTGTATTTCTTACCACTACCGCAAGGGCATGGTGCGTTGCGTGATATTTTCCCCCATGTTTCAGGATTGTTTTGATCAAAAGCTTGCTGTCCGTAAACGAATGGCGTATTGCGTTGTTCATCGCTTTCCGGAGATGTTTGACGACCGACAATGTTTTGGGGTTGCTCGTGTACTTCTTGCATTCTGGTCGGACGATGAGGAGCATTTTGCCAGCTTTCTGCCGTATCAGCTTCAATTGTTGCACGACAGAGTAAGAAAGTTACTTTTTCTCTGAGTTGATCGAGTAATTGAGCGAACATGTTAAAGGCTTCTTTTTTGTATTCAATCAGAGGGTCTTTCTGCCCATAAGCGCGAAGCACAATTGTATGACGCATCAAATCGAGTGTTGCAATATGATCTTTCCATAACTGATCGAGAACTTGTAACAGAATATTCTTTTCCAGCATACGCATAATTTCAGCTGGAACGTGAGCATTCTTTGTTTCCAATTCTTTTTCAAGTATTTCAAGAGTTTTAGTTTCCATTGTATCGACATCTATTTCAGATTCTCCAGCCCATTTTGCGAGAGGAAATTCAATGCCGGTAATGTTCAGTAACTCTTGAGATAATTGTGTTAAATCCCATTCTTTCGGGGTTTGATGACGTGGCAAGTAATAAGATATTAAGTCAGAAATGTATTCTTCACGCATATCCCGAATGGTCTCAGAAACGTCGGTTGCTTTCATCAATTCTTTGCGTTGTTCGTAAATAACCTTACGTTGATCATTCATGACATTATCATATTTGAGTAAGTTTTTACGAATATCAAAGTTACGTTCTTCGACTTTTTGTTGGGCTTTTTCAAGGGCTTTACTAATCCACGGGTGAACTAAAGCTTCTCCTTCTGGAAGGCCTAAACGTTTAAGCATAATGGACATTTTTTCAGAACCGAAAATGCGCATCAAATCATCTTCTAATGAAAGGAAGAATTTTGATGTTCCCGGGTCTCCTTGGCGGCCGGAACGTCCGCGTAGTTGGTTATCTATACGACGGCTTTCATGGCGTTCTGTACCTAAAATATATAAACCACCCGCAGCTAATACTTTAGCTTTATTTTCTTCAATTTCTTGTTTAAGTTTTTCTTTTATCGATGCAATTTGTTCCGGTGTTTCATCGCCTTTTAATTCAGCTTTTAATCTCATATCCAAGTTACCACCGAGCTGAATATCAGTACCGCGTCCAGCCATATTGGTTGCAATTGTGATTGCACCTAAAACACCTGCTTGGGCGACAATAGCTGCTTCTTTTTCGTGATGGCGAGCATTTAATACTTGGAATTTTACATCAGAATTGGCAGCCAGCATGTTTGCGATTAATTCTGATTTTTCAATTGATGTTGTACCAACAAGGACAGGTTGTCCTTTTGCGTGGCATTCAAGAATAGTATCAATAATTGCTTTATACTTTTCTTTTTCTGTCCGGTAAATAACATCATGTTCATCAATACGAATAACAGGACGATTAGTTGGAATTTCAACGCAATTTAAATTGTAAATATCACCAAACTCAGCTTCTTCAGTCATTGCTGTTCCGGTCATACCAGATAATTTAGGATAGAGACGGAAGTAGTTTTGGAAAGTAATGGAAGCTAATGTTTGATTTTCGGATTGAATTTTGACGCCTTCTTTAGCTTCAATTGCTTGGTGTAAACCATCTGAATAACGACGTCCTTCCATAATACGACCGGTAAATTCGTCAATGATCATAACTTTACCGTCTTTAACAATGTAGTCAACGTCTTTGGTTTGCATCTTATGTGCGCGTAAAGCTTGGTTGACATATTGAACGAGAGTAACGTTGTTAATGTCGTATAAACCGCCCTCTGTAATCAAACCAACGGATTTTAGCAGTTGTTCAATATGTTCCATTCCGACTTCAGTTAAAACAACGCTTTTAGCTTTTTCATCTTTTTCATAATCACAAGGATTTAATTGTGGGATGATTTTATTGACACTGATGTATTTTTCGGAAGAATCTTCTGCGGCGCCGGAAATAATCAATGGGGTTCTGGCTTCATCAATCAAAATGGAGTCAACTTCATCGACAATAGCATAATTGAATGGACGTTGAACCATTTCTTCCATGCTGAATTTCATATTATCGCGCAGATAGTCAAATCCTAATTCGTTGTTTGTGCCGTAGATAATATCGCAGTTGTAAGCGGCGCGGCGTTCTTCATCATTTTTTTCGTGGACGATATAGTCAACGGTCAAACCCAGAAAACGATAAACCTGTCCCATCCATTCGGCATCACGTTTAGCTAAGTAATCATTGACAGTGACAATATGAACGCCTTTTCCTTCAAGAGCGTTTAGATAAGCGGCCAATGTTGCTACGAGGGTTTTACCTTCACCGGTCTTCATTTCAGCAATCATGCCTTTATGTAAAACGATACCGCCAATCAATTGGACATCATAGTGTCTTTGTCCTAAAGTTCTTTTTGCGGCTTCTCGGACCGTAGCAAACGCCTCCGGCAATAGCATATCGAGAGTTTCACCGTCTTTCAGTCTTTGTCTGAATTCATCGGTTTTAGCTTTTAGTTCCGTATCATTTAATTTTTCAAAATCAGGTTCCAAACGGTTAATTTGTTGGACGATTTTATGTTGTTTATTAACAAACCTATCATTGGCGCTGCCGAAGATACAGCGGGCGATTTTACCTAGCATTATATTCTTCACCTTTTTATCTATATTAAGTTATACTAACATTTAGTGTTTATATAGCCTAAAGTCAATAGTTTACTTTACAATTCACAAGTTATAACCAATTGAGAAAATAATGATTGGATTTTATTTCAGATGTATTATATTTTTCCTGATATAAAATTTTTATCGGAGGTCAGTTATGCAAAAAAAATATATAGCATTCGCTATGCTTGCAGTAATGATGAGCGCTAATGCGTATGCAGAAGGTAAAGATGGTTTGGCTGCGGAAGTTAACGGTATTAAAATTACTGTTGCTGAAGTTAAAAAAGCTTATGAAACTAATCCGAAAATCAATTCAAGTGTTCCTTTTGATGAGTTTTATCCAAAGGCATTGGAATTTTTTGTAAAAGGAAAAGTGATTTCTCAAGCTGCGGCAAATGCTAAAATTTCTGAAACTCAGGAATATAAAGATCAGCTTGAAATTGCAAAAGAAGAACTGGCTCGTAAATTGTATTTAGAAAAGCAATTGAAAGATAAAGTTAATGATGCTGCCGTTCAAAAAGTTTATGCTGAGTATGTTGAAAAATTCAAAGGTCAACAGGAAGTTAAAGCCAGACACATTTTGGTTGATGATGAAAAAGTTGCCAATGATGTTATCGCTCAGTTGAAAAAAGGTGCTAAATTTGATGAGTTAGCTAAAAAATATTCTAAAGATGAGGCTGATTTAGGCTACTTTACTAAAAATATGATGGTTCCTGAATTTGGTGAAGCTGCTTTCTCTATGAAAAAAGGTCAGTATTCAGATAAACCTGTTAAGACAAAGTTCGGTTATCATGTTATTATTGTTGATGATATTCGTGATGCTAAACCGCAGCAGTTGGATGAAGTTCGTCCGCAAATTGAAGGTATGTTGACACAACAGGCTTTGGCTGATGCTGTTGATACTTTAGAAAAGAGTGCTAAAGTTACGAAGTATAATCTTGATGGTTCTGAATTAAAGTAAAGGTTATCCGAAAGTAAAAAGAAAAAAGGAGCCGCGTTTCCAGTACGGCTCCGATTTTTTTGAGAGGAGTTATCTTCTAAACTAACTCCGAGAGGCAAAGAGAGGAACTATGGGTTCAAGATAATTCCGATTTCGCCGTGATAATATTTTAAGAGCTCATAATAAAGTTTCCACGTGTGGTGATATCCGTTTTCAATCTGGTCAACAACGTGTTCTTTCCAGCCTAAATCTTTGGCGACTGATTGGATTGTTTTGCGCTTTTTCAGGCGCAAAATACCGAGTTGTATCCCGAGTTCTTTTTTGAGAATGTTACTATGTTTCATATTTTCTTAGCTCCCTTGTTTTGCAACAAAAAACTCACCTTTAGGTAAAAGGTGAGGGAGTTCGAAACCTGCTAGAAAACAGTTTGGTGTATTCAATATATTCCACCATCTCCCTCTGACGAAGGAGTTATTTTTTTCTAGGGAGGTTTCGAATCTCCGTAAGCATCTCTGCTTACAGAGACAACTATAAAAGAATCAGATTAAAATGCAAGCGTTATTTGTCAACAACATAAGTCTTCGATAATTTTATTGAGGACAAGCAATCCTTGAGAAGTGGGGCGGAGATTATTTTGAGAATTGATAAGAAGGTTTTGCTTTATCATCAGTTCTAAATTTTTCTGATTGATAAAAGTATCAAAAGATAATCCGCATTGTTTTTCAAATCTTTTTTTATCAATACCCTGTAAAATTCTCAAACCCATAATTATGAGTTCTTCGGCGCGTTGTTGCGGAGTTAATTCTTCTAATTGGCGATGGTGTGTGGTGGCATAAATTTTATTATCAATGTGTATTCTACCATGTGCGCCGGCTCCGATACCAATGTAATCTTCTCCCTGCCAGTAACCGCAGTTATGGATACAGGGCAGGCCGAAATTAG
Source organism: uncultured Azospirillum sp. (assembly GCA_946184595.1). Lineage (GTDB taxonomy): Bacteria > Pseudomonadota > Alphaproteobacteria > RF32 > CAG-239 > Scatocola. The sequence continues at coordinate 797 of CAMHFM010000029.1, read as the reverse complement.
AAACTTCGTATTGCGGATAGCCATGTGAATTTAAGTATTCTTGTGTTGATATATACATTTCGGTGGCGGCTTGTTCTTCTAAAGGTTCAATGCCTTTTTTTGCAAAAACAGTGTTTTCTTCTATGGTTAACTGGTATAAAGAAATATGTTTTAAGCCAAAATTGACGGCTTGTTTTAATTCTTTTTGCCACTCTGATAATTTTTGCTTTGGTCGGGCGTAGATTAAATCAATTGAGTGATTATCAAAGATAGTTGTTATTTCATCTATGGCTTGTAGGGCGTCTTGTAATTTGTGTGTACGACCAAGAAATCGCAAATCTGGTTCATTAAGTGCCTGCACCCCTAAAGATAAACGATTAACTCCCGCCATCTTTAAATCTTTGAATAAGTTTGGTTGATTTGTATTCGGGTTAGCCTCTAAAGAGATTTCTAAATTTGTTTTATAAGGCCACAGTTTTGTTATTTGATTGATAATCTTTTCTATGTTTTCGGCTTTTATCAGTGAAGGGGTGCCGCCTCCAAAGAAAATACTTTGAACCTGATAGGTATCGTTTAAGCTTCTATAATACTGTAAATCTTCGCAATATTGTTCAATTAATTCATCTTCATTGGTGCATTTTTTTGCTGACGAATAAAAGTCACAATAAGGGCATTTACTGCGGCAAAACGGCCAATGAATATAAATTCCTAGAGCAGATGGTTTCATGTGTGTTATTTTATTATTTAGCATTTGACAAAATTATATAGTTATTATAGAACAGGCGGAGGTTCTGGGTAAACGACGGCTTCAGTCCGGG
>CAMHFM010000028.1 GCA_946184595.1 uncultured Azospirillum sp. | reverse complement strand
TTGAGAATTTTAATATTCCGAAAGCCCTGCTGAAATATTTGGCTCAAATTAATAATCAAAAACGTGTCTTCAAGTACATTACTTTAGACATTAAACATTTGCCTATTGATCGTAAAATTTCAGAAGATGAAGTTCAACAATATTATCAGGATTTTAATCTAAACTTTATGGCTCCTGAAACCAGAGATGTTTCATTCTTTTATCTCTCTAATGATGACATTAATAAGCAGATGAAAATCAGCGATGAAGATGCTGAAAATTATTATCGTGAAAATGCGGCTCGTTTTGAAACACCGGAAACACGAGATTTACAACAAATGGTCTTTGATGATGAGGCTTCGGCTCAGGCTGCTTTGACTGATTTGAAAGCAGGAAAAGATTTTACCGCTGTTGCTCAAGATAAAGCCGGCCAAGATAAAGAAATAACAAATCTTGGTTTTGTTGCTAAAGATATGTTGTTAGAATTTTTGGCTGATCCTGTTTTCTCTGCTCCGGCAGGAAAAATTGTCGGCCCGATAAAAACAGATATGGGTTGGCATATTGTTAAGGTTAATGAAATTAAAGCCGGCAGTAAGGTTGATAAAGCACAGGCTTTAAAGCAGATTAAAGATTTGTTGAAAAAAGAGCGTGCTTATGATGAGGCTTATGAACTAGCTTCCAATATTGAGGATAAAGTCGGTGCCGGTGAAGATCTTGCTACCATTGCGCAATCATTTAATGCAACCATTCATACCGCAAAGAATTTGGAAGAAAGCGGTCAGGCTACTGTTTCCAATGCAGCCTTAAAACCGATTGTTTCCGCTCCGGATTTCATTGATACGGCTTTCTCCTACAATCAAGATGAAATCAGCCAAGTGATAGAACTTGATGACGGTATTGCTTTATTAAAAGTTGATACGGTTTATGATTCTCATCCGAAAGATTTAGAAGTTGTCCGTCCTGAAATTGTTAAAATGTGGGAAGAAAATGAGCGTACTGCCATCGCGCAAGAAATCACCAATGATGTTCTGCATGATTTAGAAAATGGAGACAGTATTGATGAAATTGCCGGTCGCTTCAAATTACATTTAACGATGACATCTCCTATTTCTCGTCAGCAAAATTTTGCGGATTTATCTGAAAATGAAATGAAAGATTTGTTTTTAGAGAAAGAGGGAACTCCTCGCGTATTAAGTAACAATGATAAGAGATTTATCGTTGTTACCGACAAGATTATCAATCCGGCAACAGCTGATACTGACGAAACGGTTTTGCGCCAAGCTAAACTTGATTTTGCTCAAGAATATGCGGACAGATTATTATCTGATTTCAGTTCTGATTATGATGTCAGAGTTAAATACAGATTATTAGGGTTGGCCGATTAATCTAAAGCCTCTCAGACGAGAGGCTTTTTTCTTGCTTATTAAAAATTTTTAATTATACTCATTTTCAGTTATCCTATTATTGTTTAATCTCTAAAATCTCTTTGTTATGGTTTTGGCTATTATTTTGGTAGGCATACTTTTTGTCTGCGTTGTTGTCCTATTTTTGGGCTCTTCCTCGCTATTCTGCAAGATTGAGAGATCTTACGAAAGATTTCTTGAGGATAAAGAAAGTTACTCTGATACCGAACTCCAAGAATTGCGTTCTCAACTGACACAAGCACTTGATGAGCTTGATCAGACAATTCCCAATCGTGAGCAATTTATTGAGAGTAATTTTAATCCTGAATTCTCAGAATACGCTGGAGAAGTTCCGCTTGCACGCCAGAGTCTGATTAGAGACAAGCAGTTTCAGGCCGAATTTAAGGACATGTTGCAAGAAGTTGAGCGCGAGATTGTCCGTCGAGAACATTCTCGTAAGTACAAGTAAAAGAAAGCTGTCGATTTTTCGGCAGCTTTTTTTATTTACATTTATAAATATCGTTTTATACTAGTCGCGCTGTCTGTCTCAATGGGGAGACGGACATTTAATTATGTGATATTAAAAAAAGGAATAAACTTATGGGATTAAGAAATACAAGAGCAGGAAATTATCCTGAATGGTATCAAAACGTTGTCAGTGAAGCAGATATGGCTGAGAATTCTTCTTCTCCTGGATGTATGGTTATTAAACCTTGGGGATATGGAATGTGGGAGCGTATCCGTGACGTATTTGATGAAAAGATTAGAGAAACAGAACATGAAAATTGCTATTTCCCGATGTTTATCCCGCTTTCTTTCTTCCAAAAGGAAGCTGATCACGTTGAAGGTTTTGCAAAAGAGATGGCAGTTGTCACTCACTCTCGTTTGAGTGCGAAGGACGGAAAACTTGTTCCTGATTCTGAGTTAGATGAACCTTTGATTGTTCGTCCGACTTCTGAGACGATTATTGCCGACTCTTTTTCTAAATGGATTAAATCTTATCGCGATTTACCGGTACTGATTAATCAGTGGGCGAATGTTGTACGTTGGGAGATGCGCCCTCGCCTGTTTTTACGCACGCGTGAATTTTTGTGGCAAGAAGGTCATACGGCTCATGCAACGGCTCAAGAAGCTGAAAAAGAGACGATTACCATGCTTGAGGCTTATCAAGATCTTTGTGAAAACACATTAGCTATGCCGGTCTTAAAAGGACGCAAACCTGAGCACGAGAAATTCCCTGGTGCAGTTAATACTTATTGCGTTGAAGCCATGATGCAAGACGGTAAAGCTTTGCAAGCCGGAACATCACATTTCTTGGGGCAAAATTTTGCCCGTTCGGCAAATATTTCTTTTGTTAACACCCAAAACCAACAAGAATATGCTTATACAACTTCATGGGGTGTTTCGACACGTTTAATCGGTGGTGTAATTATGACACACGCTGATGATGAAGGTATGGTTGTTCCTCCGAGAATTGCTCCTTATCAGGTTGTGATTGTTCCGCTTATCAAAAAGCCTGAAGATGCGGAAACGATTTTAGCATACGTTACAAAAATTCAGACGGAACTGAAGAAGCAATTCCCGTTTGGAGAAAAAATCCGCATTAAAATTGATAAAAGAGATAAAGCACCTGCTGATCGTTTTTGGGAATGGACACGCAAAGGAGCTCCGATTATTTGTGAAATCGGTATGCGTGATGTTGAGGCTCAAAACATTATGGTTAAAGAGCGCCTTAAACTCGGTACACCGGAAGGAAAAGAGATTGTTTCTTTCAATGATTTTGTTTCAGGTATTGCACAGCGTTTAGAAAACATTCAAAAAGCAATGTTTGTTAAAGCGCAACAACGTTTGTTTAATAACATTCGTACCGATATTACAACGCCTGAAGATTTTAGAAAATACTTTAGTGAGTCTAATATTTGGATTGAGGACGGTAAGCAAGGTAAAGTTGCTTTTGTTAAAGGCAAATGGTGTGCTGATCCTGCCTCTGAAGCTATTTTGAAAGAACTCAAGATCACTATTCGTTGTATTCCGTTTGAGCAGTCAAACACACAAGGTGTTTGCTTGTTGACGGGAAAACCGGCAACAATGGATGTGATTTACGCCCGTTCTTATTAATAAAGAATTGAATAAAAAAACACCCCTTTTTCAAGGGGTGTTTTTTTTATGGTCGTTTTTACGGATTAGACAGTTTGAACGTCAACATCGGATAATACGTTTGTTGCGTCCAACGACCGTTGTGGTTATACAAACCATAAACACCACTACCACTCATATTCATGGCGTAGTTATAACGTCCGCCACGGTTTGATTCCGTCATGATATTACTTGACCATAAAGTGGTACTTATTTTGTCCTTGGTTGCGTTATACAGAATAGCTCTGTCGCTATACATCCATTTACCCTCGATACAGGTGACGGAAGCCCATTCCCCTCTACCGCAAACACTACCGGCTGAGCAATCACTCGGAGCATAATCTAACAACTTATGAGATATCGGGAAGGAATACTCATACCCCGGTTCGGCGGTCTTATTCTTCTCTGTTTCATAAGCTACCAAGAAGTTGGTATTATATTTACCGATTGCTGTATTGGCATTACAGTCGGTTTGTGGCAGAGGAACAGCATCTTCCGCAAACGGTCCGTCGGCACCATAATCCACCAGTTTATCTGTTGAAAATACTCTGACATAATCATTACCATCTGTCGGTAAGTGTACAACGGTACCAATCTCGATATTAACGGATCCACTCTTAAGCGCTGCCTTATCACCGATACGACAATCACTCTTGTTATCTAATGTACAGGTCCATTCATTGTAGCTGAAATTAATACCACTCAGAGTCTTATTGATCTTTGTTTTAATACAACCGCTGAAAATACACGTGTTTTGGCAGAGCGGTCCATCCTGCCCCACCAAAGTATATTTACTATAATCGCCTACACCACAGGCTTCAGGTGATGGTTCGCCCATGACATCCGTCGATGAGTATTTATAATACGGGTTACCACCAACCAAACAGTGTTTGGTAGTACCGCGATTAAATCCACCCGTGTTCGGGTCTTTCATATACGGGTAGTTTTGCACACTACATGTTGCAAGTTCGCATTTTCCGGTTTTATTTTTAACCCAACCGCCTTCCCAACCATCGTTACAGGTTTCATAACCGTAATGCTCACCGATGCTGTCATCACAACGACGCATATCGCCGGCAATATTACCTTGGTGACTGTCATAAGGATAACGCTCTGCTAAGCAACCGACATCACAGATATTGTTTTGGAACAAACTGTTATCTTTACACTCTTTAATTTTATAATACCAAATCTCTTTAAGTTTTCCGTCGCTATCATTTTCATAACCGGCAAAGCATCCTAAAATTCCCTGACTATCTGTCTGCTTGGCCACAAAAGATCCGTTATCAGGAAAGCCTTTAATATGATATGTCATCATATTGCCGTCAGATGCTTTTTGGCTAAACTCTTCTTCCTTTAACGGATAACCGCGGCATGATTTTGAATAACATAAAACCAAAGGTTTATCTTTTGCATCAAAAAACGGACAAAACAGGGCTGTTCCTTTATCCTGTGTACATTTCTCGAGCGGTGTGGTGTAGCCTAATTTTTCACAGTCGGTTTTGGTGACAACAGCTGCACCGGCAACACCTGTTACCAGAGATAAAAGTGAAACCATACTGACAAATTTAATATTATTCTTCATCTCTTATCTCCTTAATAAGTATAGTCATTGATCATAATTAGACCTCTTTTGATTGACTTCGATTCTTCCGTATCGGAGTCACCCATATTTACTCTGATACCGGTTACCGGAGTGCCACCATCTTCCGGCGCTTCTCCTTCTCTTGAAGTCCAGCTATGACCTTGAGAGCCCCAACCTTCACCTGCAGCCGGTCCGTAATATGCCATATAAATTTGTTGTGATGTATAATATCCCTGATAAGTCGGACTTGGACGGACATCACCGGAATAAACAGGTAACTTCCAATGTCCGACACCGACAATCGGGTGTTCGGTTAATCCATCCGGCGCATAAGTCTTAACATACTCTTGAGCCTCATCCCACGTTTTAGAACCGACACCTTTGTTTTTATTTAATAAGTGCATATGACCTCCGGCATTGTAATAAACGTGTGCCACGCCGACGGACCCCGGAGCTAACGTATTACCACGGACACAATTACCGGACGGACACGTTGCTAAAATATCACCGGAAACACAAGCGGCAGGATTGTTATCATAACAATACTTATAGCAACATCCATAACCGCCACCGCACTTCTTGAAGCCTGTCGGACAAGTTTCAACACCCGAATATCTGTTTGTGTTTCGGCAAGAGTTTGTGACGATCGTCATGCCTCCGCGATGAGCGGCATCATTCTTATGATAGAGACCATCATCACCTTTATAAACGCTGTATACGTGATAACATCTGTTGCACTCAGCTTCAATACCAAGGTTGCACCCTGCCGGCACCATACCGCAGACAGTATCATCACCTAATTTTGTACCATCTTTACTTTCACAATGGGTGTATTTATTGACACAGAAGGATTCTTCCATTGAACGCGGTTCAGATTTCATGGTTGCAACATCTTCATCCAAACCGTTCCAGTGCAACCACCCTTTGATCCAGTCAGCACCTTCATAAGCGCAGGTCGTTCTGTTACAATAAGAGTATACATCGGCCATACGACATGTTCCGTAGTTAGCACCCGTTCCCATGGTTCGACCGAGGTAACATGTGGTGTAGCCATAATAACTACCATCGGCATCCGTACAGCTGATTGACATGCCGTAGTAGCCGGCGTTGAACCCTAAGTTAGTACTATCACCATTGGTCATGTAATATTGTTCAACCGTAAACGGCAGAGCATATGTACGACCGCCTTCCCCATGACGGGCGCAAATACAACGACGGTTATTAGCCGGATCATTTATCCACATTTCACCTTTTGAGGCATCTGTCTTACAATTTGTATAACCGAAGAATGCTTTATATCCTAATGCTGTTGTCGGGTCACCTTCACGACATTCCTCAACGTCACCGGCATCATACGGCGGACGGATTTCATACGGATACTCGGTACGGTCACATACTCTTCGGGTACATACACCGTTCAGCATATAATAACCATCATTACAACACTTACTGTCCTTACCGCTTCTGGCGACTTCTCCGGTTTCTGTAAACAGACAGCCGGCTGCATTTTTGTTATAGACGCCATCAGCCCAGCACTTGTTACAATCTTTGGCTTCCTCAGAGCCAAAAGCCGCATTGGCCGGAGCATCATATTTATAACGACATCTGTCGCCGATTTCATCGTTGTGTTCAACACAGAAGTCAACTTTTGCGGCGTTTTTACCTTCTTCTTCTCGGCTGAAACCGACAACTTTTGCATTCGGTTCGCATACCGATATTTTTTTGTTGCTGGAATCATTTTCATTCAATTTTGCTCTTATGGTACCACCGACATCATACCCTGTACAATATTTACCGTCTAAGCACCAAACCTTGGTAGCATCATTCGGACAAATCAACATAACCTCTTGGTTATAACAGTCCGCCGGACTCTTAGTGAACCCTTGAGCCACACATTCATCGTAATCACCATGCGCATTTATTCGATCGAACATACCGCAATAGCCTTCTTTAGCGTTTTCATCATCCGGATTAAATAAATCCTCATCATCTCTGACGATTGCGCCGTCTTTACGATATAAACAGTGCCATGAACTCTTGTATAAATAACTGTCAATGTTGGTTTCTATCGTCTTTGAACAAGAGCTTTCACAGTTGGATTCAAATGTCCAAAACTTTTTAGTATCTTCATTTTGACATACAAAACTTCTGTTAATAATTTTATCTGAGTCACATTCTTTATCATAGTGTGAGGCACATGGACATTGCTCATATTTAGATACCCATGACCGATTTTTTCGCGGATCGTCAAGAAGTGCACGGCATTCATTGCCTCGTCCGACTTCATGGTTGCTGTCTTTACATATTTTATATTCTTTAGGACAACAGCTGATAAAATAAAATTCTGTGTTTTGAGTTCTCGGCTCATAAGCCATACATGCTAAGTTCGCATTAAAGCGTCCCCAAGGTTGATTATTGTCATCTAAACCACACGTTTCACCTGCAATTGTACTGTATTGATAACGACCACGGTCACAGGCACAACGATACTTTTTCTTCCCGCCCCAATAACAAAAGTCATTGGATAATTTTGCCGAATTGATCGGACATTCGTCATTTTCATCGGCAGTATATAATCTCATATCACAACATTGGGTTGTATATTTTGCAGCCTCTTTTTTATTTGCAGCGGCTATAGAGTCTTCCTCACTGCATAGTTTACTCGGTGAATAGTAATATCCTTCTTTTCCGTTATATTTTCCCTTTTTCTTCGTACATGTCTCAACAGGTATTATATAGCCTAAAGCAGCACATTGGCTTTTAACATCCAATGTGCCCGTAAATTCTACCGTAGCATCTGATTTTAAGAAACTGACTGACGCAAATTGCGGATATGCAGGCTTTGACCTAACTGTCATTTGGCTCGAGCTGTCCTCTGAGGATAAAAAATGAGAACTCGAATATGCCTGCGCTGATTGTGTTGATATTAACACATAACTCAACACACACAAAAAACTAAATGCCTTCATTGTGCACCTCATAGAACTAAATCAAACCTACAAGGTGCATTATAATACAAAAAAATATTTTTGCCAATACATTTTTAAGGGGAATGGTTTTGGATTCCATTCCCCTTTCTGTTTATTTTAGCTGAAAAAATGCTGTTTTTTTCCGGAAATTTATTGTTTATTCAAACTATTCTTCATCATCCGGATGAGATAAAAAATACTGATATATAAATTCGTAGAAAATACTGTCACTATCATTGTCTTCTACTTTTTTATCAGGAAATGCCTGATTTAACTGCTTTAATTTTTTATAGCGCTTATATTTTAATTCTTGCGCTTTTTTCCTGTTAATATCTTTTGAATTAATCGCT